>JASEGR010000121.1 GCA_030017955.1 Candidatus Eisenbacteria bacterium | reverse complement strand
CGTCAGAGGGGCGAGAAGCCCCTATGAAAGTGTCGTGTCCCGGGGCAAAGACATATACAACGAATTTCCGGGACACGACACTAGTGTGCCCTATGTTTTTTCTCTATAACATTCTCTCAATCATCGTGCTTCCATTTTATCTCTCCCTCTCGGCCCTGAGGGGAAGGCTAAACAGGGACGAGCTCAGGGAGCGTCTTGGCATTGTGGGAAAAAAGGCAGAGGGAAGACGTCTGGTCTGGATACACGGCGCTTCAGTCGGGGAGATGTCGGCGTGCGTCCCTCTTGTCAGGGAAATAAGAAAGAGGTTCCCGGGGATTGGCGTGGTTGTGTCGTCAATGACAAGAGCAGGTAAGACAGCGGCCGCCGAAAAGATTCCAGGGGCCGGAGAGGTCTTCCTCGCTCCACTCGATGCATCTCTTTGTACGGAGACCGCACTGAGGAGGATTTCTCCCGATGCTGTCATCGTTCTCGAAACAGAGCTTTGGCCGAACCTTCTCCGGTCTGCAAGCAAAGCGCACGTAAAGTGTGCGATAGCAAATGGAAGACTTTCCGAGAGGAGTGCCGGGCGCTACCGGTTCTTGAGGCCGGTTCTGAAGCCGATCCTTGCAGGAATGGATGCAGTCATTGTTCAGACAGATGATGACATGGAGAGGTTCTTGCGCCTGGGTGCGGTAAGGGAAAGAACGAAAGTCCTGGGGAACATGAAGGATGATATGAACACGCCGGGAGAGATTCCGCCTGACGAGAAGGCGCTGCTCAGAGAATCACTCGGTCTTGGCTCAAAGAGAAGAGTCGTCGTTGCGGGAAGCACAAGGCCCGGTGAAGAAGAGGAGATAGTCGCCGCATTTGAGAAAGTGCGGGGAGAGTTTCCGGAGACCCTTCTCGTTCTCGCCCCCCGCCATATGAAAAGGGTGAAGGAAGTCGAAAGGATTCTCTCCAACTCCGGGCTGAGTTTCAGAAAAAGGACTGTGCCGGATTCGCGTGACGCCTCACAGGTTAACGTCGTCCTTCTGGATACTGTTGGTGAGCTCAGGAAGTTTTTCTCAGCGGCTGATATTTCATTTGTCGGCGGGACTATCAAGCCGTATGGAGGCCACAATGTCATTGAGCCGGCGGCCCTTGGAATTCCCGTGAGTTTCGGCCCGAATTTCGAAAAGTGCAAGGATGCGGCTCTTGCTCTGATAGAATCCGGCGGCGGGAAAGTCGGCAGAGACGGGATCGAGCTGGGTGACATCTGGCTTGGATGGATGCGCGATAAGAGTAAGAGAACGACGGCCGGGAAACATGCCGTCAGAACAGTTCTCGGCAGAATGGGCGCCTCGGAGAGGACTGTCTCCTTTCTTGCCGAGCGAGGAGTCCTCCGGTGATGTCTACTGGAAAGACAAACCCGCTCTTCCTGCCTCTTTCGATTGTCTATCTTGCCGGCGTTGAGGTCCGGCTAATTCTTTTCAGGCTTGGCGTCCTGAGAAGGAGCTCGGCCCCAGGACCTGTAATAAGTGTCGGCAACCTTACGGCGGGCGGTACCGGAAAGACCGTCGTGGTTGAGAAAGTTGCCCGGCTCCTGGCTGCAATGGGTGCAAAGCCCGCTGTCCTGACCAGAGGATACGGCCGGAGTTCGAGATCAACTGTGGCAATCCTCGGAGGGAAAGAAGATGGGGAAGAGCCTGGTTTTCAGGTCGCGGGCGACGAACCTCTTCTCCTCTCGCAGAAGCTTCACGATGTGCCCGTTGTCGTCGGGAAGAGGAGAGTCAGGTCTGCTTTCCTGGCGTCCCGGACATTCGGCTCGAAGGCCTTCGTCCTGGATGACGGTTTTCAACACATTTCCCTCAAGAGGGACCTGGACATTGTTCTCATTGATTCCGCAGAGTTCCGGGAAATGAAATATCTTCTGCCCGCAGGTCCAATGAGAGAACGGTGGAGCTCACTTGGGAGAGCCGGCCTTGTCGTGCTGACAAAGACTGATGAGGGTGAAAGAGATATTCTTCAGAGATTGAAGAAGAGATTGCCGCCCGGTGTACCTGTTCTGAGCGAGACTCACAGAGCAGTGGCAGTCAAGTTTCCCTGGAGCGGGAGAGTTGAGGGCGTTGAATTCCTCAACGGAAAGAACGTCATCGCTCTTTCCGGAATCGGAAGGCCTTCGTCCTTTGAGAGACTCATCTCCCGGCACGGAGCAAGGGTTCTTCATTCTCTCAGATATCCGGATCACCACTCCTACTCGAAGAAAGATCTGAAGGATGCCTTCCTCCTGCAAGCTGACAAAGGGGCGTCTTTTGTCGTGACTACCGAAAAGGATGAGAAGAGGATTCCGTTTCTGCCGGAATACGGTAAGAGCCTTGGGGTGGTTGTGATAGAAGCCGACTTCGGCGGGGACGAAGAGAAACTCAAGGGCTGCATTGAAAAAGCTGCTGGCCCCATTCTTACAGCAGGCCGCAAGACGGGTTGAAGGTTGGACGGGTAAAATGTATGATTAGTCCGGGCTGAAGGAGATGGAGTGACTTTGTGAAAATAGAGGAATACTCGCTCTTATCCGAGGAAGAACTCAAGACAAGAATAGCCCGGCTGAAAGTGGGGAAGGGCGCCGTCATCCTCGCGCACAGCTATCAGAGGCAGGAGGTGCAGGATGTCGCCGATTTCATCGGGGACTCTCTGGGCCTCTCTCAGGAGGCAAGGAGAACCGATTCCAGCATAATAGTCTTCTGCGGTGTGCACTTCATGGCTGAGAGTGCAAAGATTCTTAACGTGCACAAGAAGGTTCTTCTCCCGGACCCCGCGGCCGGCTGCCCGCTCGCCGACATGGTGACTCCTCAAATGCTCAGGAAACTCAAACGAAAGCATCCGGGCTCGGCCGTTGTCTGCTACATAAATTCAACCGCCGCCGTAAAGGCGGAAAGCGACATATGTTGTACATCAGCAAATGCGGTAAAGGTGGTTCAGAGCCTCGGTGAACGGGACATAATATTCATCCCGGACAAGAATCTCGGCGCTTACGTGAGCTCCGTAACCGGAAAGCCGATGATCCTGGGAAACGGATTCTGCTACGTGCACGAGCAGTTCACGGTGCGCGATGTTCAGAGGGCAAGGAAACTTCACCCTGACTTCACTGTCGTCGTTCATCCGGAGTGCAAACCCAGTGTGACTGCCCTTGCAGACGCAGTCACATCTACGAGCGGGATGGTCGCGCTTGCCGAGGAGAAGGATAAGCTTGTCTTCGGAACCGAGGAGGGTTTGATCCAGAGGTTGAGGAAGACTTACCCTCTGAAACAGATCGAGTTTCTTGGAAAAGAGAACCTGTGTGCAACGATGAAGCTTACCACGCTTGAGAAAGTCTTGAGATCCCTGGAAGAGGAAGTCCACGAGATTGAGCTTGAGCCTTCCGTGATAGAGGGAGCCGGGAGGGCGCTCGAGAGAATGCTCGAAGTGAGCTAGGGAAACAATGACCTCAGACATTCTGATAATCGGTTCAGGGATTGCAGGCCTAATCTTTGCGCTCAAGGCTTCTGAGCACGGGAGGGTCATCATTGCCACAAAGAAGGGAAACGCCGAATCCAGCACGAACTACGCGCAGGGAGGGATAGCCTGCGTTCTTGGAGACAGCGACAGCTTCGACAAACATATCCGGGATACTTTGAAATGCGGGAAGGGACTCTCTAAGAAGGATGTAGTAGAGGCGGTGGTAAGGCAGGGGCCTGATGGGATCAGAGAACTCATTCAGTACGGCGCCAGGTTCTGTCTTGAGGAGTCGGATTCCTCGCACTTTTCCCTGGGCCGCGAAGGAGGGCATTCGGAAAGAAGAATAGTGCATGCCGAGGATCTCACCGGACGCGAGGTCGAGCAGGCGCTCCTTCGGGCTGTAGCATCCAGGAAGAACATACGCGTTCTTGAACACCATTTCGCTGTCGACCTGATACTCGGCTCAAAGGTTTCCGGGAAAAGGACCGGCCCGCGCGATGAATGCTGGGGAGCGTATGTCATGAATACAAAGACCAGGAAAATTGCGCCGTATCTGGCCAAGGTGACGGTTCTTGCGACAGGGGGAAGTGGAAGGGTCTATCTGTACACGTCGAACCCGGACATTGCGACAGGCGACGGCCTGGCTATGGCGTATCGCGCAGGGGCCAGGCTAGCAAATCTGGAGTTTGTCCAGTTTCACCCGACGTGTCTTTTTCATCCGGTGGCAAGGTCGTTTTTGATTTCGGAAGCGGTGAGGGGCGAAGGAGCTGTCCTGAGGACTGTCGACGGAAAAGCATTCATGGAGAGATACCACAAAGACGGGTCACTTGCTCCCCGGGACATCGTGGCCAGGGCAATCGACAGAGAGATGAAGAAAAGGGGAGACAAGTACGTCTTTCTGGATATAACCAGGCTTGGCGCTGACAAAGTAAAGAAGAGGTTTCCCAACATCTATGAGAAGTGCCTGTCTGTCGGAGTTGACGTAACTAAAGAGTTTGTCCCGGTTGTGCCTGCGGCTCACTATATGTGCGGCGGCGTCATAACTGACATTTGCGGCCGGACATCACTGAGAAGACTCTTTGCGTGCGGAGAGACCTCCCATACCGGCATGCACGGTGCAAACAGGCTTGCCTCAAACTCCCTCCTTGAGGCGGTTGTCATGTCTCGGGCAGCGGCAGAATGCGCCCGTGAATTTGTCAGAGAAGAGGTAATTGTTCCCGACGTCCCACAGTGGCAAAGAGGAAGGGCGACCAAGCCCAAGGAGACCGTGGCATTTGATCACAATTGGGACGAGGTCAGGAGATTGATGTGGGACTTTGTCGGAATTGTGCGATCGAACGAGAGACTCTCTTTTGCGAAGAAAGAGATCGCCCTCCTGAGAGAGGAGATCGAATCGTTCTACTGGAAATACATCCTGGACGCCGACCTCATAGAACTGAGGAATATTGCCCTCGTGGCCGAGCTCATAATAACCTGTGCGAGCCGAAGAAAGGAGTCGAGGGGGCTTCACTACAATATTGACTATCCCATGGAAGACGATTTACGTTTCAAGAAGGATACCGTGATATCGAAAGGAAACTAGTGTGCCGTCCCAGAAATAACTTGACGAAATGCAGGGTGTTTCATAAGGCACACTGCCAGGGGGTATGAGGGGGTCGTG
>JASEGR010000120.1 GCA_030017955.1 Candidatus Eisenbacteria bacterium | reverse complement strand
ATCTGCCCGGTAACATTCTAGTGAGGCAACAGCCAGCCTTCAGTAACAATTTCGATGAGTCAATGCGACGGGAAAAACAATTGACGTTCAACAGGCCTTGCTGAAACGATGGTTGCTGGGTACCCATCACGGGGCTGTTAGCCATGAGCATCTCGACTATTACCTCGATGAGTACACGTTCAGGTTTAATCGTCGGACTTCTCGCTACCGGGGAAAGCTCTTCTATCGACTTATGCAGCAGGCAGTAGCAATAAAACCAGTACAGTATTCAGCGCTGGTCAAACATGCAAGAGGACCAAAGCCTAAAAAACACAACATATAGTGACTAGTGGAGTCAAGGGGATACCCCGATACTTTTATTATGAGTCAATTCGATGTGTTGACATAACCTCCTCCATGTTGTAGAATTACATTGTAGAGACAATGCAAGCTTGCGATGCATTCTCGCACTCCAGCTCCATTCGGCAGTAAGAGCAGGGATGACATGAAAAGCACGTTTGTCTTTCTTGTCCTCAGCCGCGCACGCGGATTCCTCAGCCCCCAGCCAAGGACAAAAACCCGACCTCGCAGTTCACGCGTCTCCAGATCCCCTGATCATATGACTTGCTGCGTGACAGCCCTATCGCGTTGTGCAATGACGGTAGTTGTGTCGTGGATGATTACTGTTGCCGTCAGCTTTGCATTTGAAATGCACGCGATCGCCCAGCAGACTACTGGCGGCCACGACGAAACGACGGAAGACCACACTGGCGCCCAGTGGAACAGCGTGTTTTACGCAGTACCCACCCCAGACTCTGTTGTTGCGGGTATAACAGGCACCCATCTGCTCATAACCGAGGTGGGTTGGCATGGCCCAAACATTTTCAGCGCTTCAGACTCGGCAGAATTCATCGAGATCTACAATCCCACCTCGGATTCACTTGACCTTTCCAAGTACTATCTCGCTGATGCCAACGGCTATTCGGCCTTGCCTCAAACTGGGACCGTGAATCTTGCCGGGAGCCAAACGGACTGGGCCTTCAGGTTCCCGGATGGCTCCAGGATCAACCCCGGAGAGGTCAAGCTGATAGCTTGCGATGGGGGGCGGTATAAGCGTGACACCAGCAAAGATGCTGACTTCATGCTGTTCAATGCTGGAGGCGCTACAACTGCTGTTCAGATGGTCGATGTCGGCAGCAACAAGGGTTATCCATATCCGGGCTATAACCTGCTCACCGATTTTGGAGAGTTCATTTGGCTTTTTTTCTGGAACTGTGTCTCTGACCTCGTGTGTGACGTTGATCTCGTCTACTGGGGTAGCGGGACGGGAGGCGATTGGCCGGTCCTCAAGCTTGCCACTTCTTGCCAGGATGGCCCGGACCCTGATACGCTCAGCTCGTGTTACAACAACGACATTGGGAATCCGGCGGGATCGTTTGCCAAAGCTCTGGCCATGCCGTACCCTTTCTGGGGCACCCGGCAACGAATTGGACCAGAAGGATCTGAGGGGGCCGGCGGGAATGGGTGCATGGCAGGGGGACGCATAAGCGGAACGGTTTATCATGATCTGAACGGTAATGGCCAGCCAGACAGCCTCGAACCCGGCCTTCCTGGATGGGCTGTGTACATAAGTGGGCAGGTTTCAGACTCAACAAGCACCGACTATCTTGGGAATTACTCCTTCGCCTCTCTACCTTCTGGCACCTACGAAGTCAGCATAGAGTCGAACGCAGGGTGCAATCAGACTTTTCCCGCATTTCCTGGCACGTGGACGGTTGTTATTGATGATTCTATGCCCATTTGGACCTGCATTGACTTTTTGGTCATCTGCTATCTTCCCTGCGACCTCGCTTATAAGTGGCGAAAGGGACCTCCCATCCAGGTCATTCGTGACTTTCAGTACTGGCCGCCCGATGACACGTTGAGGCATATGAGGCCAGGTGATGTAATCGGCATCTCACTTATAGGGGAAGATTACGACTTTCTTGTTCAGAAGTGCGTTGACTGCCGTGGGGACTCGGTCGTCAAAAAATGGGGACCCTACTCTGACCTCCTGGAGTACGAGTGGAAGCTCACAGGTCCTGGGACGTTGATAAAGCCTTCCGGCCTCATTGAGGCCACAGCAGTCATGTACCAGATTCCAATATGCGACTGGCAGGACGAGTATGAAGTCAAGGTGGCACTCATAGACTTATCTATCAAGAACCAGTCGGCTGGTGCCAAGGCTCTTGATGACAGCCTGTACGCGGGCCGATTAGTTGTGAGCATGATAAAAGACTGTACTTCTCCGCTGCCCGGTGGGATCAGGGTCCTGATTGGTAAAGGTAGCGGAAGTCCAAAAGAGCCTGAACAGATTGAAGAATTCGAACTGGGAACCTGTCTTCCGCAACAGCCAATATGGGAGCGGCGAGATCCAATATCTGCTGCAGACATCCTTGTCGACGAAGCGCCAAATCTCTGCCCTGATTACCTGACTCTGCTTTCAGTGCTTGCTGCGGACGTCGACTCTGTCAGCCTAAGCTGTGTTGACTATGAGCCCTATTGCGTTCCTGAGTCCGCCACAATCCTGCCACTTGACCCTCTCCGCTACACCTGGAGCCTGGAGGAAGGCAAAGGGTCTTTTCCTCTGGGTACGGCGGGCGCGACGGTAGTATTCAGGCGGTCGCGTTCTGCTGGTGCTAAGGTAAGATGCACTATCAGAGACAGTCAAACACAGTTCATTGACTACGAAGTCATAAAGGACATAAACATAACCAAGGCGAAGCCGCCACAAGCATTTGTGGGTGTTGGCGACATTCAGGCCAAGCCCGGAGGTATCCCGACCGGCATTCCTTTGTGGAGCCTACGTGATGCGGCGGAAGAAGCCGAAAAGAAATACGCGAGTGCCGGGTATGCGGTCACAGTCTCTCTGGAGGCTACCCAGGACAAGGTCAAGGAAGTCGTGCAGAATTCCTGCTATCAGGCTCTCTGGATTACCGGGCACGGCTGGGGTGGCTCGATAGACCTGTCGGGCGGAAAAGGGTTTGGCCCGGCTGCTGTTGATGAATGGAGCTTCGAAAAATGGGGATGCTATCACTCCCCATTCATCAGGGAGATGGTTCTGCTAGGGTGCAAAACATATACCCACAAGTGGAAAAGCCGTTTTGTATGCGCATTGCTGCACACATTCAATCACCTCCTGATTGCAGCTGAAGCTGCAGGCCTGATTGGCCTTGACCCGTACACGTGGGAGGTCACGGAGCATTTTCCACCGCCAGCTCACAATCTTTCGGCTCTCTGAGCTCGGCGTTTTTCGAGATTATCGTTGGATATTGTGGAGGAGAGATTGATCAACACCATGCAGCCTAGATCTCAAGCGCCCCCCTGCGTGGTCAATTTGTCTTGGTGGTCGTGTTGGAAGCTCTGGCCGCTCATTGGTCTCGTTCTCATTTCAGGCTTTGGAGTGGCTCCGGTGTTCAGTGGGACCTGGCTTGCCCGTTACAACGGACCCGGCAATGGCAATGATGCAGGTTTTGCGCTTGTCCTCGACGACTCTAACAATGTCTATGTGACAGGGGCAAGCACTGGGGATGGCAGCGGACTGGATTATGTAACCATCAGGTATTCGCCAGATGGTGCTCAGCTTTGGGAACGCCGTTTCAACGGCACAGCGAATGGTGATGACCAGGGGATTGCGCTTGCCGTCAGCGGTACAGGGGAGGTGTACGTTACAGGCACGAGCTGGGCCGATACGAGCGGGAACGATGTTGTCACTCTGAGATACACTTCTTCGGGAGAACCTGTTTGGACAAGGTCATTCAACGGATTGGCAGACGACTGGGATGAGCCTACTGCTATCGCCCTGGACAGTGAGGGCAATGTATATGTGGCTGCCATGAGCTACGACACACTGACGGCGTTTGACTATGCTCTCCTTAAGTACACAGAATCGGGTTCTCTTGTGTGGGACATGCGCTACAATGGGTCCGGGAATGGGTACGACATACCAACCGCCCTGGATCTGGATAGCATGGGAAACATCTTCTTGACCGGCTTGAGTCGGGGCACCGGGCGGGCGGACGACTATTGGACCCTGAAATGTTCCCCTTCCGGAGCGGTCCTCTGGGAAAGACGCTACGACGGTCCGGGGAATTTTGAGGATTGGCCCTACGCTTTGCTTGTTGACGGATCTGGGAATGTTTATGTGACTGGCTTCAGCAGTGGGGCTGACAGCGTGGCAGACTGCGTGACACTAAAGTACTCCGACTCCGGAACGCTTCTCTGGGAAGCGCGCTACAACGGACCCTCAAACCGGTGGGATAGAGGTTCTAGATTGAAACTGGACGGTTCCGGAAACGTGATCGTGGCGGGCGCCACCTTTGGCCCTGACAGTTCCTATGACTATCTTGTTCTTAAGTATTCACCTTCCGGTGCGCTTCTTTGGGACAGGACTCTCAATCGCACTGCGCATGGCTGGGATGAAGCAACTGCTTTGGCGATAGACGCGTCTGACAATATCTATGTAGCAGGATTGAGCACCGGATATGGCACTTCGTACGATTATCTCACAGCCAAGTGGTTTCCCACTGGCGTACTCACTTCGGCCATGCTTTATGGTGGTCCGGGAAATGACATTGACGTTCCTTCCGGTTTGGCAGTGGATGATTCCGGCTATGTGTATCTTACCGGATTGAGCTATGGAACAGGGACAGGCTCTGATCTCGCAACTATGAAATGGGTTTTGACGCAATACCCGATGGGATTCGAAGAGAGCTTGCCCGGTATTCAACTTCCCATAAGATATGCCCTGGAGCAGAACAACCCCAATCCACTGAGCTGCAGAACTCGGATACAGTTTCAACTTCCGGAGGCCTCCTGGGTCGTTCTTAAGATCTTTAGTGTCTCTGGCAGGGAGGTGCGCACTCTGGTGAATGAAAACAGACCTGCAGGCTACTTCGCTGTTGAGTGGGATGGGAAAGACGCACGTGGGCGTGACGCGGCGAGCGGGCTCTACATTTGCCGCATGCAGGCACGCAATTTTGAAGATACGAAGAAGATGATACTCCTCCGATAGTATCAAATGACCCCATGAGGCTCTCGGTTCCCTGTGGAGGGGACCGGGGGCCTTTTGGCATTTTAGTTATTGGGGTATCCCCTTGACTCCACTAAATACAAGATATAGTATGCCGGAGCATGGAAGAGTATCCAAGAACTCTGGCAGGAATCGAGCGTCAATTTGCAACG
>JASEGR010000119.1 GCA_030017955.1 Candidatus Eisenbacteria bacterium | reverse complement strand
CAATCAAACGGGAATTCTAATTGTCGTTACCGGGAATTCTAATTGTCGCTGAACAATTGGGACCATCCCTTTCCAGTATTCGAGATTTCCTTCGACAGCACAGATTGTCCGGTGCCTCTGGAAAACACCCGGGCTGACGGGTACAAAGTGAAACAAAATCGCGGCAATAACGTATTCCTGGCGTCAGTTGACACGGTGTACCTGGAAAAAGGAGGTGCGTCATGAAGAGATTATTGCCTGTCTTTCTGTCAGTTGTCTTAGTGTTTTTCTGTCAAGCTCTAGTGCTCAACGCCGGGACTCCAAGGACCATCGAGAAAACGTTCGCCATCGGCAGAGGCGGAACACTCGAACTTGACCTTGATGCGGGCGGAAGTCTCGATATCTCTGGATGGAGCAAGGACGAAGTAGCTGTGACAGCAGTGATAGGCGGCAAGGATGCCGAGCGTGTTGAAGTCGAGTTCGACGATCAGCAATCACATCTGAAGATTTATTCGTTCTGCAAGACAAAACGGAACTGCCGCAGCGGTGTCCGTTTAACCATCAAACTGCCCTCGAAGTTCGGAATCTCGATGAACTCAAACGGCGGTGCGGTGAAGATCGATGGCATCGAAGGCAAGATGAGCGGGACAACTATGGGTGGGGCGCTTGAGCTTACGAGAATCAAGGGAGAGGTCAACCTTAAGACTATGGGTGGTCCCATAACCGTCCGTGATTCCGAGGCAGACGGCAAAGTGAGCACGATGGGCGGGGACGTCCTTGTCCAGAACGTGAAGGGTAACCTTGAGGGTTCGACGATGGGTGGAAAGGTTTCCTACAAGAATGTCAGCAGGCGCTCAGCGGAAGCAGGAGAGGTCGAGGAAACACATGTTTCCACAATGGAGGGCGACATCGACCTGGATACCGAGGGTAAGAACGTCAAAGCAAAGACCTACGGTGGAGACATAGACGTAACCAAAGGGAAAGAAGTGAATCTTTCAACGATGGGCGGGGACATAAACGTTGGTGAGGCCCCGGCAGGCGCAAATGTTTCGACAATGGGTGGGGACATAACGATCCGCTCGGCAGGCGGATATGTGAAAGCAAAGACCATGGGGGGAGACGTCCAAATCGATGCGATTGACGGTTGGGTTGCGGCAACAACTATGGGAGGGGATGTCACTGCAACTATGATTGGCGACCCGAGGAACGGCCGCCGCGACGTTCAACTCAAATCGCTGGGGGGCGATATTCATCTCATTGTGCCGAATGGGCTGTCGATGAGATTCGAAATCGATCTCGCATATACGAAAGGGAAAGAGGGGCGTTTCGATATAGAGAGCGATTTCCCAATGGACATTGAGAAAACGACCAATTGGGAACGCAAGCACGGCTCGCAGCGGAAACACATCTATGGGACAGGTTCAATCGGAGGCGGGGAGCATCTTGTCAAGATCAGCACGATAAACGGAAACATCTACATAAGAAAAGGATAGGAGAGAAGTCTCGGCAGAGCACAGCAGCGCTCATCTCACTGAAAATGGGGAGCAGGCGAGAAAGCCCGGCTCCCCATTTCATTTATCACAAAATTCCTGGTGACCGGACATCGATAAAAGAGTATGATTAAGGTACGATCTTTGGAGGATAAGCCGTGAGCTCATCACCGCGTTTCAGAGTCAACCAGCCAAATGTCATCTTCGAGGTTTTTGACGATGAAGTGGTAATTGTGAACCTCGACAGTGGCAACTACTACAGTTTGGACAAATCCGGTACTGAATTTCTGGCGACTCTATGAACGTCACCTCCGCTCGGCCAATCAACCCGATATCCGGCACAAGTTCCTCGGATTCCCAAAGTTCATACAGGCATACTATGGGCTGGGCCACATATGGCAGGTTCCCTTTGTTGTGGCCTACCGGGTGGCGCGGAACATGCGGAAAAAGTGGAATCGAATGGTCTGACCGGGCGCTCCGCGCTCTCCCTTGAGTACGCCGATAACTGAGGCGGCACGAATCATGTCTCCACGGATGCGGTGGCGGCAGCTGTGACGGGATTTGACCCAGCCTGCGGATACCCTCATAATCCGTTTCTGCGCGGCGAGAATGATTATGAGAATGAAGGAAATTGACGAAAAGATAACGGGCACTTTCGAGAGCGATGGAGAAAAGAAACTCCATGCCGCCTGGTTTTCGGTATATGTAAATATCTTTTTGATATTGATGAAAACCGCAGTTGCTGTGCTCACAGGCAGCCTGGCAATCCTGGCAGAGCTGGCACATTCATTTTTCGACTTCGCTGCATCCGTGCTGGCATACGTTGGAATAAGGAAAGCCCACGAACCTCCGGACAAAGACCACCTGTACGGCCACGAGAGATATGAGAATCTCTCTGCGCTGGCCCAGACGCTTCTCATAGTGATTACAAGTCTGCTCATTTTTCACGAAGCAGCAAAAAGGATATCTCATCCGAGAAAGCTTGAAGCAACTGAGATCGGACTCGTCGCAATGGTCGTGACAATCGGAGTTGACTACTTCCTTTCGCGGTATCTCCATAGATCAAGCAGGCGATACAGGAGTTCGGCTTTGGAAGCTGATGCATATCACTTCACGACAGACCTCTGGGGAGCGCTGGCGGTCATCGTTGGGCTCATATTTGTGATTATTGGTTTTCCCGTTTTCGATGCGATCGCAGCTATAGCTGTGGCAGGCCTCATGCTCTGGGTGTCATTCAAACTCGCAAAGAAATCCGTGAATGCTCTCATGGACACAAGCCCGCCGCCAGAGATAATGAACCATATTGATGGAATAATATCGGCATCACCGGGCATAGTGCGGTACCACAAGCTCAGGGCAAGGCATGCAGGCAACAGGTTCCTGGTGGAATTTCACGTGCACGTTTCTCCGGAAATGTCTGTGGAGAACGCGCATGCCATAACTCATGACATCAAGTCGCAGATAATGGAACAAATAAGATACGTAAAGGACGTGACTATTCACATCGAGCCTGCCCCCCCAGAATGAGATGAGCGAATCTGGCGGGCCGGCATTTCTTGAGTGTATTGAAAATCAGTAACAACGGGAGGTGATGACTTTGGGTCAACTAGCTGGTGTCTTTGTGCTCTCGTTTGTCGTTGAGAGGATAGCCGAGGTATTGGGACTGCTTTTCTCCCGTGCGGTCAGAAGAAAGCTTCTTCCTGCAGTCGGACTTGCCGTCGGGCTTGCTCTCTCTTTCGGAGCCCGCATAGGGCTTTTCGACAGTCTTGGTCTTTCCGGTACTGAAAACGACGGGCTTTCTTCCTGGATAGACTATCTTCTTACCGGCGTGATAATCGGCGCCGGCAGCCGGCCTGTCCACAGCCTCATCCTCGCGCTTGAGCACAAAGAAAAGGAGCTCAGGGGAAGAGTCGAAAAAGGCTAGCAGGGCAATCTTCTGAGGGCGGCGCGGCCAAAGACACTTGATCGGCGCTCCGGATGGTGCTATAATACTTCTGCTATCGGAATTGTCTCGCCTCATCTCTCGAATTGCCGATACCGAGTTAGGCTCTCATTGGGGGCGATAGGTCTCGACGGGAGTATAGAAGCGAGAGTTGCGTGCCGAGATCCCATTGGCTCGTTAAACAAATGGGACAAATTCAAACGCCAACACTGAGTTGGCTCTAGCCGCTTAAGCGGCTACGTCTACTTCCTTCTTGTCTGCTGGGAGGGAGATAGGCGCCAAATAGGCGGACTGGTCTGGCGCCTGTCCTCGGGTGCCGGACGAGAGAAAAAGAGGACTAGCGTAATGTAAATCCTGCCTGCCGGAGTTGCAGAACGCGAATAAACAAAAGGCTGGCTACGCACGTAGTGACTCTCGGGGAAATACCTCCGGACCCGGGTTCGAGTCCCGGCGCCTCCACCAGGATTGGCTCAAATCCACAATACAATCGCCGCCCTTGTTGCGCTCTCCGCATAACAGAACCCCTTCCCCTTGGATCGCCCAGGAGGAAGGGGCAGACGTCTAACCTGGCTCTTGTGAGCCGCTCGCCAGATTACTAGCGGTAGAAGGCCTTGATCGTACCCCAGCTCTCCGGCTCGGTTGGGCTCGGCAGCTCTGTCGCCGAGAGCTTCAGGTAGAACTGCGCCAGATTCGGTGGAGCGAAGGACCTGGCTTCGGCCGGGCACTCAAATGCGTTGTTTCCACTGGCATCCCGCCAGTACACAGTGCCGTCGTTCGTTCCAACGGTCGGCCCGCCGTTCGCGAAAAACACGGCCGCGCCGGTCGAAGTTATGAGCGATGGCGTAATCTGCCTGTAGTACCTGAACTGAACGCACCAGTTGTCATCCGGGAAAGTGATCGGAGTCATGATCTCGATCGACCCCGAGGTCCAGCCGCCGACGGGGACGATTCCGAAATCAACGTAGAAGCCTCCAAGCCATGTGAGATTGCAGACAGGGCCGCCGGGGACAACGGTGTCCCAGAAATCCACGACAATATACAGCTGCTGTTGGACCGTCTGCTGCCACGCGAGCTCGACACACCACAAACACACCGGTGCGGTGCCGGCCGGGAAGTTGCCGTCGTCAAGCACGTTCCATCTGGGAGTCGAGGTTGAGTAGAAATAGCCTCCGGCGGTGTTGTCATAGATGGTCAGGCCGCAAGCGAACGGATTTGCAGGGGTTAGGGAAACAGGCACTCGCTGCAAACCGGCCGCCGGAATAGCGTCATCCTCTTCTGCGACCAGCGGAACCGCGAAAGCGAGGCACATGAGCCCAGCCAAAAACAAATAGTAGAACTTGTCCATCCAACACCTCCTTGAACGAGTACGGCCCTGGATTGATTGCAATCTCCTCCGCCCCTCCGATAGTTTTCGCCCCTGCGGCTAAGAACAAAAACCCCGCCGGGACTGTGACCGGGATACCTTCAGGCACAACCCAGCGAGGAATGAGAAGACACGTACCTTTGTCACAGGTACGTTTTTCATGGCGGGGCGGCCTTTCAATGAATCCTATGTATGCTCTTTATACCATATCCGAGCCGCTCAGTCAATCAGAGTCTTGTTAGAAGAAAAGCCGCACGGATGGCGCTGAGGCTCGAGCCGGGCTCGAGAATGGGCATCTCCGCCCGTTCTTCATCCACGACTCCGCCCTCTCAGATCATGCTTCTCGTTCATCTGGGAGATCGAAATGCTTGCTGCCGCCTTTTTTTCTGTTTAAGCAAAGTCAATATGTCCCCTTAACTGCAAAGGGAAAATGTCCCC
>JASEGR010000118.1 GCA_030017955.1 Candidatus Eisenbacteria bacterium | reverse complement strand
GTGCACCGTTCTGGGGCAATGTCAACGTCAACTTATTTATGTTACGGTGCACTAGGAAAGAAAAGAGATTGGGAATGGGCATAATTGAGGTAAGCGGCCTTGTAAAGAAGTTTGGCGACCTCACTGCCGTGGACGGGGTGAGCTTTGAGATTGAGGAAGGAGAGATTTTCGGACTCCTTGGCCCCAATGGCGCCGGAAAGACGACGACAATCTCGATTCTCTCCTGCCTTCTCGCTCCATCAGGCGGAAGAGTCACTGTTGCCGGCATGGACGTTGTTGCAGATGCAAACGAGGTCAAGAAAATAATCGGAATAGTGCCTCAGGATATTGCGCTTTATCCCACGTTGTCTGCCCGTGACAACTTGAGTTTCTTCGGGCACATCTGCGGCCTCGGTGGGAAAGAGCTGAGGGAGAAAATTGATCTCGCACTTGAGATTGTCGGGCTCAGAGAGCGTGCAGGAGATACAGTCGAGAAGTATTCAGGCGGAATGAAGCGCCGCCTCAACCTCGCTGCGGGGCTTCTTGCCAAACCCAGGGTACTCTTTCTTGATGAGCCGACAGTCGGTGTTGATCCGCAGTCCCGGAACAACATCTTTGAGAATGTGCGACGGCTGAACGACGAGAAGGTCACAATCCTCTATACCACGCACTACATGGAAGAAGCCGAGCTCCTGTGTCACCGCGTGGGCGTGATGGACGAAGGGTGAATCATTGCTCTCGACACGCCGCGAAACCTGATAAATAACCTCGGCAAAGGGTTGATCGAAATCAGCGTCACACATGTCGGCCCGGACGTGATGGCTCGCATTGAAGACCTGCCTCAGGTGAAGCGAATATCGTTCCTTGACGGCAGACTATCGATAGAAACAACAGATGCTCAGCAGGCCATGCTCGGCATGATCGCTGCATTCAACGAAGCAGATATCGTCATGGATTCACTCAAAATCCTGGAGCCGAATCTGGAGAGTGTCTTTCTTCACCTGACAGGCAAGAGGCTTAGAGATTGACATGAGATCCTGGTACATCGCCTGGAAGGATTTGAAGATACTGTTCAAGGACAGGGGGGCAATCATAATGCTTTTCCTTGTCCC
The DNA here is from genome assembly GCA_030017955.1 of Candidatus Eisenbacteria bacterium. Taxonomy (NCBI): domain Bacteria; phylum Candidatus Eiseniibacteriota; species Candidatus Eiseniibacteriota bacterium. Next base: position 4,316 of record JASEGR010000118.1, on the reverse strand, counting down.
CCTGGTCGTCATGACCATTGCAGGCTTTGCTCTGTCCGGCCAGTACAGGAGCGGCCCCCGAGGGATCAGGGTGCCCTTTGTCGATCTGGATAGAAGTGACATCTCGCGACAGCTCGAAGCAGGCCTGACGGAAACCAGGGCACTGATACTCGAGGACAGCCTCACTGAGGGCGGGCCGGCGCGGGAAATGACTGAGAAAGAGGCGCGCCAAATCATTGAGATTGGTGAGAGGTCGGCCGCCATAGTGATACCCGAGGGTTTCGGCAAGAAAGTACAGACCGGCCAATCAACCGAGCTGATCATTCTCAGGGATCCGGGGAGTCAGGTCACTCAGAACGTCGTAAGGGGCATCCTGGAAGGATTCGCGTCAAAAATCTCCAGCGCGTCCATCGCTGTGCAAGTAGCCACCGAAGAAGTGATGAAAGCCACCAACGGCAGGGCCAGTCCGGGGAAAATTGCCATGTCCGCGCTCGAGCGGGCAAGGGGACTGCTGACTGAAGCGCCGGTTTCAGTCCGCAGCGAAGATGTGCAGAAGGTTGCGGGCAGCGAAATCGACCCCTTCAAACAGACTGTTCCCGGCTTTGCAGTAATGTTTGCGCTTTTCATAATGCTGAGCGGCGGGAACAGTTTTCTGGACGAGAAACGACTTGGTACTTACCGCCGCCTTCTGACCGCGCCCATACGCAGATCAGAGATCCTTGCAGGCAAACTGGTTCCCTATTTCATCACCGTCATAGTTCAGATGGTGTTCTTCTTCGCAGTTGGTCACTTCGTATTCCATATGGAGCTTGGGAACTCAATTGCCGGGCTCCTGATAATGTCAACTGCGGTAGCGCTTGCAGGGACCAGTATGGGCATCTTGATGGCATCTATTGTCAAGACAGAGGCCCAGCTTTCGAGCATCTCCGTATTGATTATTCTTGCGATGTCATCTCTGGGGGGCAGCTGGTGGCCGCTGGACATTGTGCCGGGTTTCATGCGCACGCTGGCGCACGTCGTCACCATCAATGCCTGGGCTCTCGATGGTTTCAAGGACCTTCTGTGGTACGGGAAAGGCGTAGTTGATATTCTTCCGGAAGCAGGAGTTCTCGTTGCGATTGCCGCCGCAGCTTTGGGTATTGGGGTGTGGCGCTTCAGATTTGACTGAATGATTGGTGCGGAAGGGGGGAGTTGAACCCCCACGAGGTTGCCCCCACTGGACCCTGAACCCAGCGCGTCTACCAGTTCCGCCACTTCCGCAGCAGTGCCTAGTGAGCGAATTCTACTGTCCGCAGCCGTGGCAGTCAACAAGAAGTGATTTTCTCCCTTCTTGACAGTGGGGCCCTGGACAGGTATCGTATCAGATGCATTCTAGGAAATCCCTCTTTTCTCTTAGTGTGATGGCCAGCGGGAATATGGGGAAGGATAGTCTGCTTTGAGAGTCGTCGTCTTCTACGGGCAGAATCAACCCCACAGGGTCGGTGCAGCAGAAAGACCTAGACCTGGCAGGGGCGAGGTTCTCCCGAAAGCCGCCACAAGTGACACCTACCGCACTGATCCTAACTACATCTATCACGGGGTCCCGATCACCAAGAAGCCCCTTTTAGTCCTCGGCCACGGGCTGGATGGAGTGGTCGGGGAAATAAGGGAAGGATTCGAGATTTGAAAGGCGGGGGAAGAATTCACGTACCCGCCGTTTTTGTTTTGGAAGCTGCTTTTGGGATTTCGGCTACTCGTGCTGATTCCTGGCTGGGAGGATCGGATGGAAATTAAGAAGGTTGGCGTGGTCGGATGTGGGCTGATGGGATCGGGTATCACACAGGTTTCGGCCCAGTCGGGATACGAAACCTGGGTGAAGGAAGTGGATGATGACCGGCTCAAGGAGGGCATAGGCAAGATAGAGAAGCTGCTCTCCACGGAAGTGGAGAGAGGAAGATTGACTGAGAATCAGATGACGGAGATGCTCGACAGGATAAACGGCACGATGAAGCTTGAAGACCTCAGGGCGTGTGACATCGTGATTGAAACGGTTGCGGAGGAGATAGCCTTGAAAAAGCAAATCTTCTCGGAACTTGACAAAGTAATCGGACGGGCGGCAATCCTGGCAAGTAACACATCCTCAATCTCAATTGCCGAGCTTGCTTCAGTCACGAAGAGGCCCGACAAGGTCATAGGGCTCCGTTTCTTCGACCCTGTTCCTGTCACCAAGCTTGTTGAAGTAGTACGGACTCCAACCGCAAGTGATGAAGTCATTTCAACAGGTGTCTCATTTGCAGAATCGCTCGGTAAGCAGCCAGTCGTTGTGAAAGATAGCTCAGGTTTTGCAGAAGGGGGAAACTAGAGATGGAAAAGCGAGTTCTTTTTGTTGACTCAACTTTGAGGGACGGTGAGCAGACGCCGGGAGTGAACATTTTTGCTCAGGAGAAACTTGAGATTGCCAAGATGCTGGAGGAACTCGGGATTGACAAGATTGAATGCGGATTCCCGGCGACCTCACCGTCTGACACGGAAGGCGTCAGGCTCATCGCGGAACACGTAACAAAGACAAGAGTGGGCGTAATCGCGAGAGCCACCAAGAAGGATATTGATGCGGCCTGGGATGCAGTGAAAGATGCAAAACTTCCCACCATAACCCCCTTCATTTCGGTGTCGCCTATCCACAGGAAGTACAAGCTCAACAAAAACAGGGAAGAAGTGCTGGATATGGCAGTCGAAGCTGTAATGCACGCGAAGCAATACACCGACAGCGTTGATTTCGCTTTCGAAGATGCAAGCAGGGCTGAGCCTGACTACCTGTCTGAGATAATCCAGGCAGTCGTTTCCGCGGGAGCGGTCGGACTCATAATCCCTGACACCGTCGGCTATTCTCAGCCGGAGGAATTTGGGAAACTCATCGCCGATATAAGGAAAAACGTAAAAGGGATAGATGATGAAAAATGTTATCTCAGCACGCACTGCCACAACGACCTGGGGCTGGCAGTTGCAAGCAGCTTGGCGGGTGTGAAGTCGGGGGCAATGCGGGTAGAAGGCACGGTTAACGGACTCGGCGAACGGGCGGGGAATGCCGCTCTCGAAGAAGTCATCATGAGTCTCGTTGTGAGAAAGGACTACTACCAGAGGGAAGTGATGATAGACACGACAAAAATCTATCCCCTTAGCCGGCTGGTAGCAAGGCATTCCGGCATGTTCCCTCAGGCCACGAAAGCAATAGTCGGTGACAATGCCTTTGCACACGAAGCCGGAATCCACCAGAACGGCGTCCTGAAAGAGCGTTCGACATACGAAATGATGGACCCTAAGAACCTCGGCATTGGAATCGGAAAGATAGTCCTCGGCAAGCACTCCGGAAGGAATGCTTTGAGCTGGAAGCTCAAGAAACTCGGAATTGAGTTCGCCCCGGACAAATTGGAAAAAGCATATTCTGAGTTCAAGACTCTGACCTTGAAGAAGAAGAAAATCGATGACCAAGACTTGATAGAGATTGCTTCGAAGTTGGGCGTAGAGTCGATTTCCCGCAAGTAGCCGGAAGCAGAGCCGGCGCACGGACCAGGGGCCAGGATTTCGTTCCTGCGTCCGGTTGGCGTGATGTCCAAGAGGAAGTGAGATGTACAAGATAGCCGTTATTCCCGGGGATGGGATCGGGCCTGAAGTAGTAAGGGAGGGCGTGAGAGTCCTGGATGAGGCGGCCCGACTGCTCGGATTTCAATGTGAGAAGATCGAATACCCGCACGGTGCAAATCACTACCTGAAGACCGGTGAGCTCTTTCCCGACTCGGCCATAACTGAGCTCAAGCAGATGGACGCAATTCTGTTCGGAGCAGTAGGGGATCCGAGAGTCGAAACAGGGCTCATGGAAAGGGCGATCGTCGGAGGCATGAGATCCAAGCTTGATCTCTACGTGAACCTGAGGCCGATAAAGCTCTACTCGGCCCATCTTACGCCTCTCAAGGACAAAGGGCCTGAAGATGTGGATTTTGTTGTGGTCCGGGAGAACACGGAAGATACCCGCGCAGGAGTAGGCGGATTTCTCAAGAAGGGCACACAGGATGAAGTCGCTGTTCAGGAGATGATTTACACGAGAAGAGGGACAGAGAAAGTTGTGCGTTTCGCATTTGAGCTGGCTCAGAAGAGACGGAAGCATCTCACCCTTGTTGACAAGGCGAACTCAATCCGGGCACACGACCTGTGGAGAAGAGTTTTCAAAGAAATCTCCGTGGGCTTTCCAGAGGTGGAGACAGACACTGCTTATGTTGATGCGGCGATCGTGTGGATGCTGGAGAAAGGTGATGTCATAGGCTTCCTGTAAAAGAGGAGATGGTGTAACCTCCGAAAAAGGA
>JASEGR010000117.1 GCA_030017955.1 Candidatus Eisenbacteria bacterium | reverse complement strand
CTTGGGACCTTCTCCAGCCCCAGGATGCGATGAGCCGACATCGAGGTGCCAAACCTCCCCGTCGATGTGAACTCTCGGGGGAGATCAGCCTGTTATCCCCGGCGTACCTTTTATCCGTTGAGCGACGGCCCTTCCACACAGAACCGCCGGATCACTAAGCCCTGCTTTCGCACCTGCTCGACTTGTGGGTCTCGCAGTCAAGCTCCCTTCTGCCTTTGTACTCGACGCGCGATTACCAACCGCGCTGAGGGAACCTTTGGACGCCTCCGTTACTTTTTAGGCATTTGTGTTATCCTTGCCGCAGGAAGTTTGTAGCGCATTGATGAAAGAACAAAGGGTTCAACAAGTTCGCGGAATCGTTCAAACGACTTCCCAGACACATAGACTTGCCATCCCTCCCTCTGCGCACGCAGCGTTGCTTTTATGTCGAAGCGCCTCACCAGCAAGTCCGTCAGTCGTTCAACATCCGCTTTCAAAAAGCCTTGCGTGTTGAACAGCACTCCTTTCGACTCACGAGACTTCAGAGACGCATCATCCATGAACCAATAAGCAAGCCCGCGTGGCGTAAGAAAGCGATGAATCAAGCGAGGTACGCGTTTCTTTCGCTCCACATAGAATTGGTGTGCATAGAAGCGAAACGCTCGATGACTCACAGTCTGAAACCAAAGATTATTGTGTGAATCATCACGCTTGTGTCGTGGACGCGTCAAAACCCATTCTCGAAACAGATCGTAAAGGTGGTCAACATACAGGTTCTGCCGGATACCATACTCGACCTCAAGTCTGTATGTCCCCCCGCCATTCTGTGTCTCGAGATGAGCGTCGCCTAACAGCAACCCTATCAAGGTCTCCCGTTGAAGCTTGGATAGCCTCAACGATTCCTTGTATTGTTCGATTTCTCGCGAACGCACCCTATCTTCCCTTGACTAGAATTCCTCCTGCCTCTTGAGCAGGAAGGACTTCGTATCGCTACGAAGATCAGACTATATCATCTTCTTCGCCACGAGGCGAAGAAGTCCGGCGTGTAGTCGTTGAGGGGGTACTTCATTCTTGTGCTTCCGCACGATGAAGACCTTCCCTGCTGATTGTCCGCACTGATGACTGTTTTACTGCTCCCTTGCTGATCGAGCTAGTCTCATCAGATGCTACACCACTTCGCATCGCTCTGTAGAGTGCAGCGCTGCTTGTGAACGGACGTCCCAGCATATAGCCAGATGTTAACTCGCATGTCACCACACGAGCGCCCCTTAATTTATTAAGCGGTCGAGGCGACCGCCCCAGTCAAACTGCCCGCCTGACACTGTCCCTCGGCCGGATTCACGGCACGAGGTTAGAACCTCAATCACGCAAGGGTGGTATTTCAAGGTTGGCTCCACGAGGGCTAGCGCCCCCGCTTCATAGCCTCCCACCTATCCTACACATGCATGATCAAAGCCCAATATCAGGGTACAGTAAAGGTGCACGGGGTCTTTCTGTCCACTAGCGGGTAAGCGGCATCTTCACCGCTGCTACAATTTCGCCGAGCTCCTCGTTGAGACAGCGGCCAAGTCGTTACACCATTCGTGCAGGTCGGAACTTCACGCTTTTCACTGTTTCCAGTGGCGTAGACTATACGTTTATCTGTCGTCGAGAGTACTTTTTCTTGCTGGTGACATTGATGGTCTCAGCAATCTGAACGATTTCTGCAAACCCTTCTTTTGTGAGATGCCTGCGCTCGTGCATTCTGCGCACGACGGCCGCAAACTTAGTGAAGTCCTTCCGTTTGCTTGAGAGCAGCGGATACTTCTCAAAGTGCGGGATAACCTTTGTCACAAGGTCTTTGACGCTACGCACCTCGTACTTGAGGGTTCTGTCAGACCTATCAGGTCGAATCGTACCGCATCCGAACTCTCTTTGAAAGACAAGGAGCACTTCGGAGCGATCATTGTTCTGACTGACGGAGAAGCTTGGTCGGACATCCCAACCGAACTTATGCCGATTGCTCTTGTTCAGAGTGACACAAAAGCAACCTTCTCCATCAGCGTAGCCTGAAAGGTAAGATCGTCCATCCATTGGACTCTCGGCGAAGACACCGGCGTTTTGCGGCGCTCATGAATTTGTCCTTACGGACAGGAGACACCGCCTTGGGCTTGCGCCCTCAGTCGTTACAGGGTCAACGCTTTCGCGCGACTTCCCTCGGTATTACCCTTCGACCGTTTGGCCGTTAGGGCTTCACCGATATGAGCCGGTGTTGCATGCCTCATCGCTGAGGCAAGGGGCAAGTTGTGAACTTACCCGACAAGGAATTTCGCTACCTTAGGACCGTTCAATCTGTTACTGCCCACTTTGCAGTGGGGGTGCGCTCATTTCTGTCGCACTCTGCATGTCGCCATGCAGTTCGGACTATATCATTTCCCGCTTCAAGCGGGAATCTGGCGTATAGTCTCTGAGGATACTTCAGCATTGAATCTCCGAAGTCTTTCCTGCTGGTTGTCCGCACCTCTTGGATTTTCACTACCCTCGACTGCAGGGTGAGTACCAGAGGATACACCGGATTTTCCAGCATACAGCCAGATTTGTTATCGGAACTACAGCGGTCCAGACTATAGTTACGGCCGCCGTTTACTGGGGCTTCAGTTTGGAGCTTCGCCTTCTGATTGCTCAAAAGGCTAACCCCGCCCTTTAACCTTCCAGCACCGGGCAGGTGTCAGTCCCTATACATCGCCTTAAAGGCTTAGCAGAGACCTGTGTTTTTAGTAAACAGTCGCTTGGCCCTTTTCACTGCGACCCCCGTCAGCTCGCCACGCGAAGTGGCTCACTTACCTGGGGACACCCCTTGTTCCGAAGTTACGGGGTAATTTTGCCGAGTTCCTTAACGAGGAATCACTCGAGCACCTTGGGATTCTCTCCCCACCTACCTGTGTCGGTTTACGGTACGGTCATCCAAAAGACTCGCCTAGAGGATTTTCTTGGCAGCATGCTTTGGGCCGGTTTGTGTCCTTACGGACTCCCCATAACCTCTCGGGGATAGCGGCTGCCCGGATTTTCCTGGGCAACCCCCCTACTGGCTTAGACCCGCACTTCCGATCGCGGGCCGGCCTTTCACTTCTGCGTCTCCCCATGGCTCAGACGTCTCCCAGATGGTACAGGAATATTCGCCTGTTTCCCATCGCTTACGCCGTTTGGCCTCAGCTAAGGATCCGACTAACCCTGAGCGGATTAACCTTCCTCAGGAAACCTTGGGTTTTCGGTGAGCAGGTTTCTCGCCTGCTTTCTCGCTACTAATACCGGCATACTCACTTCTATTTCGTCGACCCAGTCTCACAACTGAGCTTCATCCTACAATAGAACGCTCCCCTACCAAAGAAATCATAAGATTTCATTCCGCAGCTTCGGTATCGGACTTGAGTCCCGCACATTATCGGCGCAGAATCACTTGACTAGTGAGCAGTTACGCACTCTTTAAATGATGGCTGCTTCTAAGCCAACATCCTAGTTGTCTAAGTAACTCCACCACCTTATACACTTAGTCCGAATTCAGGGACCTTAGCTGGCGGTCTGGGATGTTCCCCTCTCGCCTACGGAGCTTATCCCCCGCAGACTGACTCCCGCGCTGCGAGTGGCAGCATTCGAAGTTTGAATGGGTTTGGTAACCTGGTAGGGTCCCTAGCCCAATCAGTGCTCTACCTCCGCCACTGATCACGCAAGGCTAGTCCAAAAACTATTTCGGGGAGAACCAGCTATCACCGAGTTTGATTAGCCTTTCACCCCTATCCACGGCTCATCCCCTAACTTTTCAACGTTAGTGGGTTCGGACCTCCACGTACTGCTACACACGCTTCATCCTGGCCATGGGTAGATCACTCGACTTCGGGTCTACTGAATGCAACTCTTCTTGCGAATTAACGCAAGAAATGCGCCCGATTAGGACTTGCTTTCGCTCCGGCTCCGCATCTGGCGATGCTTAACCTTGCTGCACTCAAGTAACTCGCCGGTTCATTATGCAAAAGGCACGCAGTCACCATCCCCCAGGAGCAAGCTCCCGGGTTCAGGCTCCTACCGCTTGTAGGCATACGGTTTCAGGTTCTATTTCACTCTCCGTCAGGAGTCCTTTTCACCTTTCCCTCACGGTACTGGTCCGCTATCGGTCGCCAGAGAGTATTTAGCCTTGGGAGGTGGTCCTCCCGGCTTCCCGCAGGATTTCTCGTGTCCCGCGGTACTAAGGTATCTGACAGAAGGGAGTCAGTTTTCTTTCGCCTACGGGACTTTCACCCTCTTTGGTCAGCTTTCCCAAGCTGTTCGACTAGATCACTGATTTTTTACTCCCCGACCCGGTCTGCGCACCGATCAAGTCAGACCCTGCAACACCGCTCACACAACGCACGCAGGCTTGAACATGTGAGACAGTTTTGGCTCGTTCCCTTTCGCTCGCCGCTACTAGGGAAATCGAATCTTTCTCTCTTTTCCTGGGGCTACTAAGATGTTTCAGTTCGCCCCGTTCGCTTCGCCCGAGCTATTTTATTCGCAAGGGCGATGACACAGCATTACCTGTGCCGGGTTTCCCCATTCGGGTATCTCCGGGTCTAAGCTTGTTTGCGGCTTACCGGAGCTTATCGCAGCTTACCACGCCCTTCATCGCCTTCTGGCGCCAAGGCATCCACCATACGCCCTTAGTAGCTTGGCCGAACACAAGATGCTTTGGCTGGTAAATCTACCGCCTTTTCCACTAAATCACTTGTCAAAGAGCATCTATGTCGATCGCCACACAACAGACCCGTGATGGCGATGAACACTCTATTCAAAAACTTAAGCAATCCCTGCCGCCAGCTTGCCAACTGGTGGAGATAACCGGGCTCGAACCGGTGACCTCCTGCTTGCAAAGCAGGCGCTCTCCCAACTGAGCTATATCCCCTCAGAGGCTTCCGCACTGCCCGAAACGAGAGGCACTCAGGATCCAGCTTATCGCTGGTGGGCCTAGGTAGAGTCGAACTACCCACCTCACGCTTATCAGGCGTGCGCTCTAACCAACTGAGCTATAGGCCCAACCAATGCCAGGCCCTAACCTTTGGCACGCCATTTAGATAACTGAAAGCGCATGAGAGCAATCTGAAGATCAACCTAGGAGTCTGCTGAGTCTTGCGACTTCAGCTTTTGTGCTCCTTAGAAAGGAGGTGATCCAGCCGCACCTTCCGGTACGGCTACCTTGTTACGACTTAGCCCCAATCGCTGGTCTTACCTTGGGCGCCTCTCTCCCTTGCAGGTTGAGACAGCGACTTCGGGTACTCCCAACTTTCGTGGCTTGACGGGCGGTGTGTACAAGGCCCGGGAACGTATTCACCGCGACCTGCTGATTCGCGATTACTAGCGATTCCGACTTCATGCAGTCGAGTTGCAGACTGCAATCCGAACTGAGACCGGTTTTCTGGGATTAGCTCCACCTCGCGGTCTCGCAACCCTTTGTACCGGCCATTGTAGCACGTGTGTAGCCCGGGGCGTAAGAGCCATGAGGACTTGACGTCATCCCCACCTTCCTCCGGCTTACCACCGGCAGTCTCCCTAGAGTGCCCGGCATGACCCGGTAGCAACTAAGGACAAGGGTTGCGCTCGTTGCGGGACTTAACCCAACATCTCACGACACGAGCTGACGACAGCCATGCAGCATCTGTGCACTTGCCCCGAAGGGAGGGCATATTTCTACGCCTGTCAAGTGCATGTCAAACCCC
>JASEGR010000116.1 GCA_030017955.1 Candidatus Eisenbacteria bacterium | reverse complement strand
CAGCAAGGAAGTTCTGGAAAAGGGTCGCATCCGTGGTCGTCATACCGTCTGTATAGATATTGCCGCAGTCCAGAATAACTGACCTGTACGCCTGGAGTTGAACAAGTGTGGCACCCTTCTCCTGACCGATCATACGGCCGATGCCATCCTTCATGCCAGAGGTGGGAGCCCTCTTGTCATAGCGATCCCAGTTCGTCGGGACGCATCTCAAGGCGTCTTCCATCCACCTCTGAATCCCACGTGCGTCCGCGTGGTCGCAGTAAAGCAGAGGAGGACAATGGGGAGGCCAAGGCCCGGACACAGACGGCAGAATATCGACATCGTCGGGAAGGTTCTCGAATCCCGGCTCCCGGCACCTGAGTTCATAGGAGTTGCCGCCGCCGACGTAGTTCGTTGAGACGTAGTAGTCAACGTGCGTACTGTATGTGAAAAGCCCATCGGGAAGGACGTGATTCCTCTCACCTCCCCATCTGCTACTGGCGAGACCGTAGTTAGGGTCGTCCTCATGGAAAGTGCCCATCCATGAGCCAGGAGTCACTACCGAGCCCCTCTGTGCAGTATCCATCCTGGCCGCATTCCACGCGTTTTGTGGATACACTCCGAACCAGCTAGCCCCAGTATTGGTGCAAAGACCGGGTTTCACCTTGAAGTGGAGCCAGACCTCCATCCCTGTGGAGCCGGGGCAGGTCGTGCCGCTGACGACAAGCGTGTCCCCTAGGTAGAAGTAGGAAATGGCACCACCGCCTTTGGCTGTCCCTATGTTCGCAGTTGACTGGCAATTAAGGGAGCCATCGGTCGGGAACATATCCAGATACCTGTCCGCCTCATTGTCCGTGATCGTCGGAGCGGTCGTGCTTCCTGTGCAGCCGAACCTGGCATTGTCAAAGTATGGCGTGGTGTTGTTCACATAGGTACAGCCAAACTTCCACGGGTCCGCACTGCAGAGGTTTATGGTCGACATAGCAACCTGGGCACTCTCAATGCAGGACGGCATGAACGCGGAAACGTCGAAGCTTCCGAGGATGCATGCCTTCGTCGCTGAGTAGTACACAGTGTTGTTATTCCGCCACGGACTCCACCGCGGACCGAACCCGCAATCATACGGATAGTATCTCACGTACCACCGTAGGAAAACGTGGTTGTAGAGAGGCAGGTTCACAAATCTCTCAAACTGGAGGACGTGGGTTGGAAGTCCTTCTCCCGCTGTTCCCTTGATGGGTATGACAGGAGAGATAATCCAGTTCTCTTGCTTATCTCTGTGCGGCGCTGCTGGCGGAGCCGTAATATCGTACATCGTGACAACGCTGTCACCCATCTGACACCACAGCGGGTCAGTCGGGATGCACGGGTCGTCAATCGTCGGGTTGTAATCAAGGTGGACCCAGTTGCCCGGCCCAACTGCTCCGACCCAGTGCCAGCCGCAGGCACCGCCCTCTGCGTCGCAAAAGTGAACAACACCGTTCGTCGCTTCTGTAATCCTGATGTTGTCAACTATCAGGCCGCCGCAATTCGTCGCGTTCAGGCCGTCCTCGTCTGACCAACCGCCATCTGAGTTGAAACGGAACCTGATGCCAACGTTCCCTGCACTCGTGAGATACGGTCCAATATTGACGGACTCATGACCGCTGCCAGTGCCCGAATAGCCACCGCTCCCACCATTAACCTGGCTCAGAACCTGCCAGGTCGCTCCAGCGTCAACATTGACATAAACAAGGCAAGAATCGTAGCCATTTTCGCTGTCGTATGCGTAGTCAAACTCAAGTGTCGTGACTGCGTCACCGCTCAACGCAATTGTGTTCTCAAGAACCTGGTTCCAGTCATTTCCGTAGCCGGAACCCGCTGCGTAACAGAGATAATTTGCTTCAGTCGTGGTGACTCCAGCCCAGAATACGTACGTTCCCCTCGGAGATCCCCAACTTGGTGGCTGCCACGCAGAGCAAGGAGTATCAGAGAGGTCATGTCTCCTGAAATACACATCAGTGCTTGACAGGGCATCACGGCTTGTCCAGCCATCCAGGTAGTAGCCGCTGTGCGGGATTCCACCCCAGCCGTTTGCGCTCCAAGTCCACTTGCCGCCAATTGCGGCCAGCGGCCTGGCATTCGACGAGGGGTCATTCGTCACGTGCTGCACAATAGTGCCTCCGTACCAGATTGTCTCAGCCGCCTGTGAAGCAAAGAAGTCCGGGCCGTGGTAAGGGTTGGAAGGCGCATCCGACACAGAACGAGTGTCTTCCACGGCAATTGCCGTCTGGTTGATCTCCGCTCCCGGGCGAGCCAAAGCAACGCTGTGGAATTCCAGAAAAGCGAACAAAAAGAAAAGAACAAGGAGGAATCGCGCCATTTCTCTACCCCTTTCGGCTGGATACGACGAAGGTTATCTGAGGATTACTATTTTCTTCGTGGACTTGAAGCCACATTCTGTCTCGATTTGGTAGAAATAAACTCCCGAACCTAGCCTGACACCTCTGTCATTCTTCCCATCCCAGGCAACTGTGTGACCACCGGCTTTGAGCTTCGAATCAATCAGAGTTCTTACTAGCCGTCCGGATGCATCAAACACCCGGAGTGAAACCTTCCCGTCGGTCTTCACTGAGAAGCTGATCGTCGCCGAAGGACTCATAGGATTCGGATATGCATCTTTGAGCGCGTTGTATGCCGGAGAAGCAACATTAACCGTACCCGGCCTGGTGATGTCCGTAGGCAGTTTCGCGCATGTAGTCGTGCCTCCTCCAAACGCGAACTTGTTATAGATATCGTCCTGCCAGCCCTTCGGCACAGGGCTTCCGCAGACTCCGGTCGAATCACCAAACTGCCAACCACGCGCACCACCTGGGCAGTTTACTGAACGAACAGCGGCCTCAGTGTATGAACTCAGGACTGTGCGGTAGAGAACGTTGTCGTTCGAATCTTTCACCTCGTTCGACACGCAGCACAAGTGAACGGTCGGGGTTGCATCGCTGAACTCTATCTCACCTTTGCCGGTCGCGCTGCCAGTTTGAACATCGATGATATTGAACTCGTTCGGACACATGTTGCCGCCTAGTGCTGATTCAGTAAGAATCGCTCCGCCGTCAATCCTATTCCCAGGTCTGTTTGTCATGTTCACGCACCAGTTCTGGTTACCCGAGGTTACATGGTAGTACCTTGCCACGTACTTTGCCTGCAGGTAGTTGTTCATGAACGCCTTCGGTGCCGCCAGGCTGTTCATATACCTCGCAATCTGGTTACCCTGAAGCGCAAGGAATCTCGGCTGGCTGGCGGTTGCGCCGGAAAGGAAACCCGTGAAAAGGTTGGTATCATACTGGTCAACAGAGCCCGTATATATGGTTCCGGCATCAAGAAGGACGGAACTATACCCTTGAAGTTGAAGAAGAGTCGCGCCCTTCTGCCCGCCGCTGCGACGCCCGATGCCGTCCCCCGTGTTGGAGCTTGGCGCTCTCCTGTCATAGCGATCCCACTTTGCCGGGATGCAGCTGAGCGCATCTTCTATCCACCTCTGCACCCCCCGGCAGTCGCAGTGATCTGCGTAGAGGAAGCAAGGAACTTCGGGGACGCCTCCTGTGACCGTAGTTCCCGGGAGAACGTCAATATCGTCAGGCAAGTCTGTATAGCCCGGTTCTTGACATCTAAGCTCATATGAGCCCGCCCCACCTGCGTAGTTGGCTGAGACGTAATAATCAACATGGGACCCGGGCGTAAGCAGCCAATTGGGAATGATGTGGTTCCTCTCTCCTCCCCATCTTCCGCTCGCGAGCCCATAGTTTGGATCGTCTTCATGGAAAGTACTCATCCAGACGCCCGGAGTAACGCTCGGGCCGCGTTGAGCAGTATCCATTCTGGCGGCATGCCACGTTTCGGGTGGATAGACAGAGAACCAGGCATCAGACGTGTTCGTACAAGGTCCAGGCGCTACTCTGAAGTGGAGCCAAACCTCCATCTCCGCGAAGCCAGGGCAGGTCACGCCACGGACCACGAGCGTGTCACCCAAAATAGACTCGCCAAAGGGGCCCAGGCTTGTTGTCCCTATGTTCGCAGTCGATGCACAATTCAATGTGCCGTCGGTTGGGAATATGTCCAAGTACCTATCCAACTCCGTGTCCGTAATCGTCGGGGCAAGAGTGCTCCCAGCAGCACCAAACCTGGCATTGTCGAAATAAGGAGTAGTGTTATTCACATATGTGCATCCGATCCACCACGGATCCAACGAGCAGAGGTTAATGCAGCACATTGCCATCTGAGCACTCTCGGCGCAGGCTGGAACGTACGCAGACACGTCATACGTGAAGAGACCGCAGCTCTTTGTCGCTGTGTAGTAGACAGTATTGTTGTTCACCCACGGACTCCATCGCGGGCCGAATCCACAGTCCCAGGGATAGTACCTCACGAACCATCGATGAAAAACATGGTCGTTAAGCGGCAGGCGTGTGAACCTCTCAAATTGAATGATGTGGGTCGGGAGCCCCTGTCCGGCTGTTCCCTGAAACGAGACTACAGGAGAGATTATCCAGTTATCCTGATCATATCTGTGAGGAATCTGCGGAGGTGCGGTAACGTCATACATTGTGACGACGCTGTCGCCCATCTGACACCAGAGCGGATCGCTCGGGATACACGGATCGTCAACGACCGGGTTGTATTCGAGATGCACCCAGTCGCCTGGTCCAACTTGGACGGGCTGCCACTTCCAGCCGCGATCGCCTGTTTCGGCATCGCAGAAGTGAACGACGCCGTTCGTCGTCTCTGTAATCTTAATGTTGTCAATTATCAGGCCGCCGCAATTCGTCGCATTCAAGCCGTCCTCGTCTGACCAACCACCATCGGAGTCGAAACGGAATCTGATGCTGTAGTTCCCTCCACCAACCACGAGCCAAGGTCCGACGTTGATGGACTCGTGACCAGAGCCAGTTCCTGAGTACCCTCTCTTGCCACCACTTAAGGGGAGCTTCGACCAACTTCCGGTCCCGGGGAGATTGATCTCAACAAAGGAAGAATCGTAACCTATCTCGCTGTCGTATGCGTAGTCAAACTCAAGGGTTGTCACTGCATCGCCGCTCATGGCAATTGTGTTTTCGAGAATCTGGTTCCAGCTATTTCCATAACCAGAACCCGTGACATAACAGAAGTAGTTTGCCTCAGTCGTGGTGACTCCAGCCCAAAACACGTAGGTCCCCCTCGGGGAACCCCAGTTAGGGGGCTGCCACGCGGAGCACGGCGTATCAGACAGGTCATGTCTCCTGAAATATTCATCGGTACTGGACAACATATCCTGGCTCTTCCAACCATCCAGATAGAGACCGCTGTGCGGGATTCCACCCCAGCCGGATGCGCTCCATGTCCACTTCCCGCCGATCGCCGCGAGCGGCCTGCCGCCCACGAGTTGTGTTCCTCCATATCAGATGGTCTCAGCGCCCGCCGCGGTGAGGAAATCCGGGCCGGTGTAGCGTGTTGAAGGGTCTCGCCCAGCGGTGAACGGAGTATCGTCAGAGACAATCTTCTGTTCGGGAACCTGACTTGTGGGACGCGCCAAAACGAAGCTGCTGAGTCCAGTCAACAGAACCAATGCGGAGAGAACTGCGAGGATTTTCTTCATTGCCCACCTCCCGGCCTGGCCAAGAGGCCGTCTAGTTCAGATTATATCACGCGGGCTCCCATTTTGCACGACTTTTCCGACCGCGATTCATCATGCCAAAAGGGCGACAGTCCCCTATTTCCCCCCTATCTCCCAGCGCTGACGACCACGGCCCGCCAGGAAGCCCCCAGAAATAACCCTAACGCCCCGTAGAAATAAGCCGAAAATAGTTCTTGACGGATAAATGGCTACCATGTACACTATGCTCATTAGTTCTGGAGAACCATTAGTTAACAGCAGTGCGAGACAGCAATTGATGTGATTTGAAGGGGCTAAGTCAGGCCCCTAATTTATTATGAGAGGAGGTTAGAGAGAAGATGCCAGAAAAAGGCCGTGTTAAGTGGTTCAATGAGACCAAAGGATTTGGATTCATTGAGCGCACAAATGGCCCGGACGTGTTCGTGCACTATTCTGCAATCGCTG
>JASEGR010000115.1 GCA_030017955.1 Candidatus Eisenbacteria bacterium | reverse complement strand
ACGACCCCCTCATACCCCCTGGCAGTGTGCCTCATGAAACACCCTGCATTTCGTAAAGCTATTTCTGGGACGGCACACCAGTGTGGTGTCCCGCCGATCTGCTCAGAACACAAACGGTATCCCGGCAATCCTGGAAAAGATACCGATGATAAATCCTGCGGGGAGCCAGATCAAGTAATAACCCAGCGGCGTTGCGATTATGAGCACGATCCCCAGAAATCCCAGCACCTGGAGTCTTCTGAATTGATCGGCAATCCTGCCCGGCAGAAGTCCGACAAGAATCATCGAGCCATCAAGCGGCGGGATCGGGAGCAGGTTGAACACTGCAAGTACGGCATTGATCTGAATTCCGAATGAGAACATTATCACGAGAGCGTTCGTAGCGGCCAAACCGCCGGACAGCAGCAGCGCCTTAAGGGCCAGCGCGCAGACAAAGCTGAGAGCTATGTTCGAAAGCGGTCCGGATACAGCTACCTGAAGGAGCCCGGACCTCATGTCCTTGAAGTTCAATGGATTCACGGGAACGGGTTTTGCCCATCCAAACAGTATCCTGGCCTGAAGGATGACTAGCGTGAGGGGAAGCAGGATGGTTCCAAATGGATCTATGTGAGGGAGCGGATTTAGAGTAAGTCTTCCGGAATCCTTTGCCGTCGGGTCACCATTCCGGAGCGCCACATACCCGTGAGCGCATTCATGAACGATGACGGAGAAAAAAAGGATCGGTACTGTGAGTACTGCGGAAAGGCCATTGTTCATCAGGGATTGATCATGCTCCTAGTTCCTTTCTTTCCACGTTTACTGCTTGGCCAGAATCGCCGAAAGGCAGTAGTTTCCGCAAATCTTTACAGCCAGGTCCTTGACCAATTCAGGAGTCGTGTTCTTGATATCTTCTATATAGAGATCCCCGAACTTGTAGCCAAGCCCCAGGCTCTCATAGAGCGCCATGAGATAGGCCTGCCTGAAGTTGGTCTCAAGTGAAATAACGTAGTTCCCCTGCAGGTAGCTCTTTGTTCGTTCCACTTCTTCAGAAGTTACTCCATCGGCCTTGACCCGGTCTATCTCATTCAGCACGCCCTTCCATGCAACCTCAAACTGGTCACCTTTTGTTCCCATATAGGCCGCAAGGAAGTTCGACGAGACGTAGCCGCCTTCGGTCGAACCAACCTGATATGCCAGCCCCCTTTTGTCCCTGAGCTCGGTAGAAAGCCGCGAATCCATGCTCCCGCCCAAGACCGCATCAAGGACCTTGAGAGTCCCGTATCCCTTTTCTCCCAAACCAGGTGCCCTGTAACCGAGGACAAACCATGTTGCTTTGGTCTCTCTGACCCTGGTACTCTGTTTTGCCGACACGAGCTCAACGGGCTTTGCCTCAATTGGCTTTGGCTTCTCAAGCGACCCGCCGAACATGAGAAACGTCTTTCGGATTTTCTCGAGAAGCTCCTTGGAATCAAAATTCCCCACTGCCGCCCAGACCATGTTACTGGGTCTGAAGAACATGCCGTAGTATCTCGTAGCATCAGCTCTGTCAAAGTTCGATATCGTCTGCGCATAGCCCAGCGCAGGTTTGTGAAAAGGATGCCCCTCGAAAAGGGTTTCGTAAAAAAGGTCAAAGGCAGTGGCGAGGAGTCTATCACTTCGGGCCCCGATTTCTTTGAGAACCATGGACTTCTCTTGAGCCACTTCCTCATCCGGGAAGGAAGTGTCCTTGAGCACATCGAGCAGAATATCGACCGCCGGCCCAAAACCTTCCCTCGTCGCTTCCAGCGATATGACCCCCACTTCCTTTCCTGCATAAGCATTGATTCTTGCCCCGACTGATTCTATGCCGTTCGCAATGTCCTGAGCATTCAGCGACTGGGTGCCCTTGAGAATAAGCCTTGCAGTGAGATTCGAGTATCCTGCTTCAGAGTCCGGCTCGTAGGCAGAGCCCATCCTCATGAAGATCGCAAGAGAAACGATGTCGTTGGCATCGGACTCTCGCGCGATGAAAGTAAGGCCGTTCGGAAGGAGGAATCTTTCGGCGTCGTCTGCGCACGAGACCGCAGGCGTTAAGGCAGATACGACAAGAACGACTAACGAAGCTCCAATACAGGAAGCCGCTCGCACAGAAGCCGCGGAGCACGATAAATCTCCTCTCCTCTTCTCGCGCATGGAGTTAGCCTTTCGTTTTCGGAAGAATGTAACAAACTGCATATGGCTTCCCTTTCAAGTAATCTCTCGCCACTCTCATCACGTCGGAGGAAGTCACGCCTCCAATTCCGTCAACATAGCGCAGCGCTTCTTCGGCCCCCTGAAGCGTCTCGGCACGGCCAAGCTTTCCGGCAACTCCAGCCCCGGTTTCGCTCTCGAAAGCAAACTTGGACTTAAGCATCATCTTTGCCCTTTGAAGCTCCTCCTCGGTGATTCCTTTCTCGGCAAGCAGGTTCATCTCGGCTTTGATCGCCGCTTCCACGCTGTCCTTGAGTGCAGGGTCAAGCTCTGCGAAAAGACCCAGTGCGCCGGCCTTGTCGAGATCCCATGACCATACAGATATGTTTGAAACAATCTTCTTCTTTTCCCTCAGATTCTGGTACAATCTTGAACTCTTGCCTTCTCCCAGGATCGCCGCGGCTACTTCCAGCGGATAGAAGTCTTTCATCAAACTCCGGCCCTTGGTCTGGAATCCAAGCATGAGATATCCTCTGTTCACATCCTTTTCGATTACACGCTCCACCCTTCTCGTGAGCGGACTCCATCCGATGTCAGGATATCCGGTTTCCTTCGCATGTCTGAAAGAAGAAAAGCCGCGCCCGATCTCGCCCAATGCCTTGCCGGTGCTTACGTCTCCGGCAATCACGACAACCAGGTTCTCGGCTCCGTAGCGGGCGTCAACGTACTTGAGGAAAGCCTCTCTGTCGATCCGGTCAAGAGACTCATTAGTTCCGAGAACCGGCCTTGCCCAGGGCGTGCCGGGAAGGAGAGCTTCTTGAAAAAGGGTAAAGAGTTTCCCGTTGGGATCATCTTCCTTCCTGTTTATCTCCTCCTTGACGACCTTTCTTTCTTTTTCGATTTCCTCCGGGGCAAATTTGGAATTGGCCAGCGCATCAGAGAGAAGGTCAACTGCAATGTTCATATGCTGGGCTGGAACGGTTATGTAGTAGTGCGTGTACTCAACCGATGTCCCTGCATTGCTCCTGCCCCCCAGCGATTTCACGATTCTATCCATCTCTCCAACACCGCGTTTCTCCGTGCCCTTGAAGAACATGTGTTCAAAGAAATGGGAGATTCCATTGATTTCGTCGTTTTCATTCACGGACCCCACCCTGGCCCACACATCAACAGTCACAATCGGGGCAGAGTGGAGTTCCTTCACTATCGCGGTAAGCCCGTTCTCAAATTTCGCTCTCGTGAACGGGGCCAGAACGCTCTTTGAGTCCTTCCCAACGACCTGCGAAGTATATTTAAGAGTTCCCTGCCCATGAGAGAGGGAAGGAAAGACAAATGGCGCAAGAAGCAGGGAAAAAACACAAATTCGAAGCGCATGTGAGGAGCATTTTTTTGTCATAGATGGCCCATTTTTCTAGGCAGTCTATCACATGGAGCCATTCTGTCAACCGTGATTTGGCAAAGAAAAAGGGCATCCCGAGAATTCGGGATGCCCTTCTCAGCCGGACTGCTACGGCAGATAGATGGTCACCATGAACGCGGTCATTGCTGTTCCCATGGTGCTGTAGCTTTTGGTCCCGGACCAGTTCGAGATTGAGGAGAATCCAAGCTGAGCGTTACCGGACACGCTGACATTCTTCATAATGAATGCCTCAACGCCGAAGATCCCGGCCAGAGAAAACGTGGTCTGAGAGTCGCCAACCGGCGGGCTGCTTGTGCCGAAGCCAACGCCTGCTCCGACGTAGGGTGCCACGTCTTCTGTCTTGAGATACTTCGCCACTCCGCCGCCGATGCTAAGCAGTGTCGACTTTGAGCCGCTGATTCCGGCACTCATGTAACCGACCGACACGTTGACAGCCATGTCAGAAGCAAGCATGTACTTGCCCGCAAGGGCGGTCGAAGAGCTAGTCGAGAAAACCAATGCTTTGTTCTTGGCCTCGAGGCTGTTCTCGGCAGACGCAGCCACTGTTACAAGTATAAGAAGCCCGAGAGAAAGAAACAGAGCTCTTTTCATCTTTTAACCTCCTTAAAGGTTCCGCATCCTGTTGAGAGGATGCCACAGCAATACAACCCACTTGCCGGGTATCTGTCAGGCGAAAGACTCTCCCTGTCTGACTTACCCGGTACCTGCATCTTCCCGGCTATCACCTCCTTCCGTCTCAGAGCTAAGATAGTCTCTGCCCGTTACGCGATACATCGTGAAAGGTAGGTCCGCGAGTAGTGGTGGAGCTGGCGGGGCTTGAACCCGCTACCTCTTGTCTGCCAGACAAGCGCTCTCCCAGCTGAGCTACAGCCCCGGTCGGCAGGTTTCAAGAAAAAAGAGGCCAGAGGCTCAAACCTACCGCAACCAGGCTGGTTACCTACCGTAGGAAAGGCCACGCATCCTCTTTCCAGTCGGTCAGTGTAGTGGGAACCCCATTTTTAGTCAACAAAAAAATGAAGCGCGTCACTTCAGACGCACGATATCACCCTCTTTGAGGCCCAAACCCGAGGTTACTTTGCACTTTGATGCTTTGCCTTTTCCGACATTGTTATCCAGGACCTCTATCTTGCCGACAGCTGTCTCCTCGCTGCCAAGAGATTCGCCCGTGTCGGGGTCAATGACCTCCTCGCCCGCCCGATAAACGACAAACTTGTCACCTACCTGTACCCCCGCCTCGGCTCCCGAGTTGATGATGACTGATCCGTCGGCACTGAGCTTGGCGATTTTTGCAGACCAGGGGATGTTCACTGCGGCCGCATCGATCTTTGTCACGATTTCATTGACGGCTTCACGAGTGGCTTTGCCTACAAGCGATTCATCAAATGCTTTCTCATTCTTGAAATCGAATTCGGGGGTGGACACGGACAAACCCGTTGAGGATTTTTCCTTTCGAACACTCTCTGCCTGAAGGATTTCGCCGGTCGTAGTATTGATGAAACGCACATCCACTGCGACGGTCGCTGACATCTTCTTGCCTCCCAGGCCGATGCCGCCCATGCGCCCGCCCTTCTCGGATTCCTTGTGGCCGAACTCCGTCACACTTCCCACGATGGCCAGCTCGACCCCAAGCATCTTCCCGATCTTTGCTGCGCTTTCAGACGTAATGACTCCGGTCTGACCCAATGCCTGTTCCTTCAATACCACGTCCTCAATCTGCTGCCGCTCGATCACGCGGTACTTGCCGCTCTTCACGAGCGCCGTGGTAAGCATGTCGGCCATTCCGTCACCGACCGGCTGACCGGTCCACCAGCTGTAAACATGCGCGGTCTTGTCCTCAAACTTGAAGACTGCGACACGTTTCTTCAGGCGCTGGGGCTGTTCGTCGCCGGCGAAGACCGAATGGAAGGATACAGCGGCAAACACAAGCAGCATTGCAAGAGCTAGTTTGCGCATTTTCAACCCCCCTTTTTGGGACAACATCAAATTGACTGATTGGTCAGCAAGATAGCGCAACAAGCATGCTCTGTCAATGTTGTGAGGAAAATAGTGACAGTCACCTATTTCCCGTGACCAGGATGATCAACCTCACGCGTATTTTTCGATCCTACATCCCACGAGCGGAGAGACTGCCCAGGAAATAGGTGACTGTCACTATTTTCGGACAAGTTGACATCAGGCAGCAAAAGAAGCTAGATTTGTGTGGACTCAACGCCGGAGTGGCGAAACTGGAAGACGCGCTGGACTCAAAATCCAGTGAGGCCTTAAACCTCGTGCCGGTTCGACCCCGGCCTCCGGCAATAGAACTCATAGAGGCTTCACAAGTTAGCCTTTCTCGTGGATCTGAACCTTCTCTCCACCAAATCCCATCTGAGCCAGATTGTGCCCGTTCGAGCAATTCCTTCGTTTCTTCGCGCAACCTGCACACGTTCTCGGAAGCATCCTTCAAGTCAGCCTCGTTCACAATGAGGAATGATGACAGAACATGTTCATTAATCGGAGCCAGATAGCTCATCTAAATCCAGCCACAGATCAAACGGTCAAGTCTTTTTTCTCCTGTAAAATCGGTCAGGTATAACCTCCTCCCGGTGAACCGTCACCTCCTTTCCGGCTTCTCTCAATTCGCATCGTTT
>JASEGR010000114.1 GCA_030017955.1 Candidatus Eisenbacteria bacterium | reverse complement strand
AAAGTGCTGGGGCACCGCATAATAAGTTCGCGAATTTATGTGACACAGCACTAGTTGCAGGGAACCCTCGTTCAAGATTTGGCTGGCAGTTTCTCACGACCGACGGGGAATGAATATGTCTACTGACACAGGGTCTAAGTCTATCGGGTCGAAGCGGTGGTGGGTTCTCTCCTGCCTTTTCCTCCCGTTCCTGCTCTTCAGCTCAGAAGAAGCTCTTTCCTTCAACAAGGTTGACAATAACGACCTTACCGATGAGAAAGGTCAGCCGCAGCGCACGTACTGCACAAGACCACCCTGCCTGAGAACGCACAACATAGGAAGGTTGAATCTGATTGTGACGAATCTCGGTTTTTTCGGCAGCCCCTGGGTCGCAGACCTGTCTATGGGGTGGAGGGGTGGCGAGTATCTCTACGTGGGTGGTCTCTGGGTCGGAGCGTTGGATGCCGACGGAGTCCCGCACGTCTCTACAGCGGCATATGAAACCGAGTTCAGGCCATCTCTTGATGTCCGCGACATCATCTACGAGGGATACGAGGGGATGCCTGGCGGGAGCAGAGTCACCGGAACCACCGGGTACAAGGGGGCAAATGACGACGGGGACCTGAACGCAGAGGGCGGTGAGAAGATAGATGAAGATTTTCTTGATGGCTACGACAATGACAATCCCGCTGACGGCAGAATAGACGAAGACTTCGCTGCGATCTCTGAGCAGATGCTCAGCTGTACGTACACGGATTTTGCGACCGAAGCCATACAGAGATACCCCGACCACAGACCGCTCTTTCTCAAGGTGCAGCAGAGCAGTTTCGCCTGGTCAATAACCGGCTACGACGAATTCATTGGTGTTGAATACAAGGTCTGGAATGTCGGTCAGAACGCCATCAGGGACGTTTACGTCGGATTCTTTGTTGATGCGGATGCAGGACCGAAAGGAGCCCCAAGCTACTGGGATGACGACCTGGTCGGGATTGTGGACACGACTGTCTGGATCCCTTATCCCGAGTCACAGAATGCAAACTGCAAGTTTGTCAAGAGGAGACTGAAGATACCATTCGTAAGAGATCTTCAGGAAGATGAGGCCAAAAGGCAGAATGTCAGGAATCGTGGCGACGTGCCGGGTTGGGCCGGGATGATCCTGCTTGGCCATCCTACGGACGTTAGGGGTGAGAAGGCTCCGGAAGAGGTCGGAGTAACGAGTCTCAAGTGGTTCAGCTCCGGTGGAAGTTACCAGGAGGGCGGAGATCCTCAGACAGACTTCGAAAGGTATGACCTGATGTCAAAGGGAATCATTCCTACGAAGAATGCCACACAGGCGAATGATTTCAGATACTGTCTCTCGGTCGGTCCATTCGCCGAGCTGATGCCGGATACTTTTTTCACCTTCCAGGTCGCCTGGGTCATTGGCGAAGGGAAAGAGGGACTGGTGGCCTCCGCAGTCGCAGCGCAGAAGACCTACGACGGAAGATGGGAGGATGTTGACAAGGACATTGCGACTCCTCCATCACCGTATAAAGAGACTCTTCTCAAGCCCTACATGAAATGGACCAACCCTTCTCTGCCTAATCCGCTCTATCCAGGCGAGTGTATAGACACGACGTGCGCTGGGAGCGCGTTCAGCATAACTGATACCGTGTGTGTTGAGGTGAAAGCACCTGTGTATGTGGACAATGATTGCGACCCCTGTACTCCAGGTCAGACAGGCGCCGAATTCGCGGTTCGCTGGACGGGCGAGACTCCTCCTCCTCCTCCCAACGTTGACAGACTGCCCGGGGCGAACGAAGTGACCCTAGAATGGGATAATCTCTCCGAGACAATCCCCGGGACAAGATTTGAGGGATACAGGATTTGGAAGGTGTCTGGCTGGCAGAGGCCGATTGGAGAGACAAAGCCCAGGGAGGAAGAATGGCAGCTCCTGGCGGAGTTCTACAAGCATCCGCCGGATTCTCTGGCCATGGACGCAAAGGGATGGCCCCGGGACAGCTCGGAGCACCACATAAGGCGCATAACAGACACCACCGTGGTTCCCACAGAGATCAAAGACGGGATAGCTTTCTATCCTGTGGGCAGATACAGGTATGTTGACCGGGACGGAGTGCTGGATGGGATGGGATACTTCTACTCTGTGACTGCTTTCAGCAAGTGGATGACCTCCACCGACACCAGCCGGTCAGAGATAGTCGGTGCCAGAGTGGACACTTCCAGCACGGATGCGGTCAAGGACAAACTGGGAATTAGTGTCGCGACCGGCGGCTACACAAGGTACGCCCCCAAGGTCGCGTTTGGGGAGACCAACTCTCTCGCCGTCTGGGCAACCAATCAGAGAGGTTCGTGGGACATACTGGCAGGCCGTGTTACGAAAGAAGGCAGGCTGCTCGCTCAGGCGGACACAGTGGGATTTCCCATTTCGACTGCCCGATACACCCAGCATCACCCAGCCGTGGCCTTCTCCAAGACAAGTTATTTCGTCGTCTGGCAGGATTCACGGAACGGCCCGTACGACATTTATGGCTCAAGAGTTAAAGTTGACGGAACCGCGATTGATACGTCGGGCATATTGGTGGCTTCCGGCGCTTCCTACCAGAATTCGCCGGCGATCGCCTTTGATAGGACTAACGACAACTATCTGGTAGTGTGGGCGGATGCGAGGGTCGGGAACTACGACATCTACGGAGCCAGGGTGGACACATTTGGCGTCGTCCTTGACTCAGACCCGATCAAGATTTGCAGCGCTTCCGGTGATCAGCTCAATCCGAAGGTTGCTTTCGACGGAACCGGCTTCCTTGTGATATGGGCCGACAAGAGACACGGTGACTGCGACATCTACGGCGGACGAGTGAGCGGTTCCGGCTCGCCTCGCGACGGGACCGGGTTCGTGATTGCAAATTCACGGACAAGTCCAACCGGGGGAGACACTACAAGGGTTGCGGCGGAGCAGGACCTCCCTGATGTGTGTTACGGGGCCGGCAACTACTTCGTGGTGTGGAGTGATGGCAGGGAGCGAAACTATGATATCTATGCGACAAGAATAGATACCGCGGGCCGCATACTTGACGGCACTGGAATCGCAATCTCATTGGAGACGTCCGCAGTCAAGCGACATCAGTACTACCCGGCGGTTAGCTCGTCCGGCAAGAACTACCTTGTCACCTGGAGTGATATGAGGAATCTGAACAATACATCGTTGGACATCTACGGTTCAAGGGTGACTGCAAGCGGGGCCGTGGTCGATCAAGGTCAGAACGCCCTCAGGCTTACTGCGGCCAAGCAGGTGCAGCACAGTTCGGCGGTCGCATTTGACGGGACCAATTACCTGGCGGTTTGGGAGGATAGGCGGAGCGAAGAGACAACCGTGACTGTCAGGACCATTGAGTTGAGCGGGAGACCTGTCTCGACCGAGTCGCAGATTGTCACTGCAAGGCCGAACGCCAGTGGCAAAGGCTTCAAGGTTTATGCGGTCCCGAATCCTTACAAGGGCAGCGCAGAATGGGACCTGATACCTGCTGAATATGATCCGACGGGTACTAAGGTAGGATTTTTTGGCATGCCAAGGGCGAAAGCAAAACTGAGGATATTCACTCTTTCGGGTGATCTGGTCCAGGAAATTCAGCATGACGGTACAAGCGGCGCCGGTGCGGTATTCTGGAACCTGGTTTCCAGAAACGGCCAGGATGTAGTGAGCGGCGTGTACCTTTTCTCTGTGACATCAGATCTTGGTAACTTTGTCGGCAAGTTTGTCATTATCAGATAGAAGTCCCCTAATGCGGGAGGGTCCAAGGTGAGAAAACTCATAGTTGTCATGCTGGCCGTTCTTCTTCCATCTGCGACGGAAGGCGCAAAGCAATTCGCCAAGGTCGGAACTTTCGGCGGTTCGTTTCTGAAAATCGGAATAGGTGCAAGAGCCGCTGCTTTGGCCGACGCGTACGTGGCCATAGCCGATGACGCGAGCGCCATCTACTGGAATCCGGCCGGAATCGCAAGGCTGACCGGCCGTACCCTATCGGTTAATCACCTGGCGCTTCCCGCAGATATCGCCTTTGACCAGGCGGCCTACGTGTTTTCGCCGGGTTTCTTCCCCGGAGTTATAGGTTTCAACGCGCGAGCTCTCACGATGGACCAGATGGAAAGAAGGACCGTGTACCATCCGGAAGGAGACGGGACCTATTTTGATGCAGGCGACATGGCCTTCGGAGTTACCTATGCGCGGTCTCTGACAGATAAGTTCTCGACAGGTATTAACCTGAACTGGATTCAGTCGGGGCTCGATGAGTACACTGCCAAGACGCAGACATTCGATGTCGGCACTCTCTATGACACCGGATTCAGGTCAATCAGGATAGGGATGTGCATTCAGAACATCGGTTCGGAACTGAAGCATTTTGAAAGAGCTGCCAGGGTGCCAACTACCTTCAGAGTCGGGATGTCAATGAACCTGATGCGTAACGATGTCCATAGCCTCCTGACTTCGGGCGAGTTTTCTCATCCGCCGGACAATCAAGAAAGAGCAAGCTGGGCCATGGAGTACTCATTCAACGACTATCTCTATTTCCGCTCAGGGTACAAGTTCAACTACGATACGGAGGGCTTTGCAGCGGGCACAGGCGTGCGGTTTCCCACGGGTGCTCAGGCGATTGCCAAAGTTGATTATGCCTACAACGACTGGGGCACGCTTGGCGGGACGCACAGAGTTTCTCTAGAACTTACCTTCTGAACACACTTCTGGAGATGTTTGCGAGGCGGAGTTTGACCTCTTAAGACGCCGCGATAAAAATAGGGAGGGTCGAGATTATGGTGCGGCTTCCGAAAGGTTGCCGTTTCTTTTTTTGTTTGCTTCCTCTTCTCGTTCCACATGTCTCCTTCAGCGGTGCAAAGGCGCCTGCCTGGAGCAGGGGGGACGTGGACTTCACCGTCGATTCGAGAAGTTTTCTTGAACAGGACGGCAGGCAGACCGAGGAATTTCTCTTTAGAATCGCTACCGAGACAATCTTCTTGAAGCCGGCGAATTCAGGATTCACCGGGGCAGTTCGATTCACGCTCAGCTTCAGAGACATTCTGGGCAAAGAGATTGATAGAAAGGTGGAGAGCGTTTCCCTACGATGCTCAAATGAACCCGTGCTTCAGGGAGGCGAACCCGACCAATTAGTCACAATTTACCACTCCCTGCCTGACAGTATCAGAGGAAGACCTACCTTTGAAATCGTTAGGATCGGGGACTTTGGAAACTATCTCTCACTGCCCCTGCCTCGTATCGAGGAGAGGCTTACCCATGTGATCGTGAAGGTAGAAGACCTGGGTGCAAGGAAGCGGGGGCTTGCATACCTCTTCACGCGGCGGAGAAAGGACGGAGTAGCAAGACTTGAGTATTCGGGGAGAGAGTTCCCTGAAGGAAAGCTCTCGGTGAGCGATCCCGAGTTCTGCTGGAGCGTAAGGAAGGCGGATGAGAGGGCAAAATTTGAGAAGAGCGGGCTTGATGTGCTTCCGAATCCAGGCAGAACTTACGGGATTCTGAATAGCACTCTCACAGTCTATTATGAGATGTACAACAGGCGCGATGGGACGCAGCCGGCTGGTGGTGAAGAGGGCTACCTTTCCAGTGTTTCAATCGTTGCGCCCGGCGAGAAGAGGATTCAGGCGAGAACAGACTCACTAAAGTCAAGTCTCAAGAGCTGGGTCCGCGCTGTTGCTTTTGACCTGAGCGAAGTGCCTGCGGGCAGTTACATCCTGCGAATAGGCGTCAGTGCCATCGGCGACACGGTTACGTCGTATTCGCAGGGGCAGTTCGACGTGATTTGGGATTTGAGTTATTGGGAAAAATCCGAGCAAAGCGTCCTGGATGAGACCGAGTTTCTCTTCCCGGAAAAGGAGTTTGAAGAGTTTGAGAAAATGGGACCGGGAGAACGGCAGCGAACGCTCGCTGAGTTCTGGAAGGCGCAAGATCCCACCCCCGCAACGGCGCGAAACGAGGTAAAGCAAGAGTTCGAGAGAAGGGTAAGATTCGCCAACGACAGGTTTAGCACAGTGTTCCTGAAAGGGATGCTTAGCGACCGGGGGAAAGTCTACATCCAGTACGGGGATCCGGAGGAGGTAAGGACGGAGCTCCTTCCGGTTCAAGGCAGAACTGCAACCGATGTGCTCAAAGAGATCGCAGGAGAGAAGAACCCTGAGGCCAAGGCTGAGATTATGAAGGATCCGAGTGACATAAGGCCTCACGAGGTGTGGATCTATGACCTAAAGGGAAGGGCGTTGTTTTCCCGGGGCGGGCCCGTGTCCTCGTCGATTGGGATGAGATTCATTTTTGTGGATGAGGACGGGTACGGGAATTTTATGCTAAAGTATTCGACCGAGCACAAGAAGAACTAGTGTGCCGTCCCAGAAATAGCTTTACGAAATGCAGGGTGTTTCATAAGGCAC
>JASEGR010000113.1 GCA_030017955.1 Candidatus Eisenbacteria bacterium | reverse complement strand
CCAGAGTCCGGTTTTCAACTTTAAATAGTCCGGTTTTGAATTTTAACTGACAACATCTAGAATGTCCTTGACAGCAATAATATGCTGGATTATCGTGGCGCATTAGTGTGGAGTGACCAATCTAAGCACCTGTCTGGCGGGATTGGGCCGGACAGGAACTGGAGTATGACTGTTTTTCTTTCAGCTCAAGCATTCAGCCTACGGGACATTTTTGGGACCTGAGGAGGAATAAATCCTATGCGCAGCCTAGTCACTGGCGGTGCCGGTTTCATAGGTTCGCATCTTGCCGAAGCCCTCTACAATCGCAAGGATGAGGTCTGGGTAATCGACGATCTGTCCACCGGCAGGAGAAAGAATATCGCCCATCTCGAAAAAGCGGAGAGGTTTCATTTCATAGAAGGGACTGTGCTTGACAGCAGCCTTGTCTCAAAGACGATCAAGAAAGTCGACAGAGTTTTTCACCTCGCTGCTTCGGTTGGTGTGAAGTATGTCATGGAGAACCCCCTCAGGAGTCTCATAAACAATATCCGAGGAACCGAGGTCGTTCTCGAAGAGGCATCCAGGAGAGGCTGCAAGGTCATTCTCTTCTCGACTTCCGAAGTCTATGGCAAGGGGAACGGCTACAAATTCAGAGAGGATGATGACAGAGTTCTCGGCCCGACCGCGGTCTCGCGGTGGAGCTATGCGAGCAGCAAGGCAGTCGACGAATTCCTTGCTTTTGCCTACTGGAGGCAGCACAGACTTCCGGTGGTCATTGTGAGATGCTTCAACACCTGCGGTCCCAGGCAAACAAGCACATACGGAATGGTTGTGCCGACATTTGTGGAGCAGGCTCTGAATGGAGAGCCAATAGCTGTTTATGGAGACGGCACTCAGACAAGATGTTTCTCCTACGTTGGTGATGTGGTGAGGGGGGTGCTTGATCTTGCCGAATCTGAAGGTGCAGTTGGAGAAGTTTTCAACATAGGCACTGACGAAGAGGTGACTGTTTCCGAGCTTGCAGAGAGGGTTAAGAAAATCACTGGGTCACAGTCGCTGATCAAATATGTTCCTTATGAAGACGTATATCACGGAGAGTTTGAGGACATGATGCGCAGGGTGCCGGACCTCTCCAAGATAAGAGAGTCAATAGGTTATTCACCCCGTGTCAACCTGACCGAACTGCTTCGGATTGTTGTTGAAGATGTGAAGTCGGAGTTGGAGAGCCTCAAAAAGACCGTCCTGACCAGCTAGAGCGCTATTGCCCCAGATGCCGCATCTGGTAACCTTTCTTCTTTCACTTCTGCTTTCGTTCATCCTCACCCCGGTTTTCAGAACAATCTCAAGAAGGCTCTCATTCGTTGACTTGCCGGAGGAGAGGAAGTTTCACTCGAAGGCGACGCCACTTCTCGGCGGTATCGCCGTTTTCCTTGCCTGGCAACTGTCGGTCCTTGTCGGCTTGGTCATGCTTGACGGCAGAATCGACGGAAATGCGTTGGCGATTTTCGGCGGAGCGCTCGTTGTGATTGTTGTTGGACTCATTGATGATAGAAGAGGGATGAGTCCGCTGGTGAAACTCGGGGGACAGGCAGCTGCGGCGGCGATTCTCCTTCTCGGTGGCGGAGTCGGGAGAGTTGCCGGGCATGAAGTAGTGAATTTTCTCATCTCCCTCATTTGGGCAGTGGGCTTGATGAACGCCCTGAATTTCCTTGACAACATGGATGGAATCAGCGGAGGAGTGAGTTTTCTTGCCGGCCTTTTCTTTTTTCTTCTGTCCACGGTGTCCGGAGAAGGGCTCCCGGCAGTACTTGCCGCGGGACTTTGCGGTGCGACACTTGGCTTTCTAAGATACAACTTCTCACCTGCATCGATATTTCTTGGCGATGCCGGAAGTCTCTTTCTCGGATATTGTCTCTGTGCGCTTTCGTTGGGAGCAATCCCGAACGAAATGTCAGGGCTCAAACTCTTCGTCCCTGTGCTTGTTCTCGGATATCCGGTCTTTGATATTACGTTTGTGACAGTCATAAGGCTTCTGGAAGGCAGGAAGATATATCAGGGCGGAAAGGACCACTCCTCCCATAGGATGGTCACTGTACTCGGTTCGGTCCCAAAAGGCTGCCTTGTGATCTATTCAATGTCCGTTGTCCTCGGATTGACCGGATTCATTGTGTACAACACTGCTTTCACCATGCCCTTTGTTGCACGGGGGCTCTTCGCTGCGACGGGAGTGCTTATGGTTCTGCTTGGCCTGGTGCTGTCCCGGGTGAAGCAATGACCCCTCGATAGAAGGGACATTATTGAATCTACGGGGATACTCTACAGGGTTGACGGAGCGAGCAGAGACGTCGGGCTGGGCTGCAAAGATTCTGAGGAATTTGGAATTCCAAGATTGGTCTTCGGGGCTTCCGCGGGAGCTGCCATGTACAGAAGAACGCTGATGCGAGCCGATCCCGTGCCCGCTCGGGTTCTCTGGCGCCGACGAATTGATGGCACGACATAACGCTTCGCCGGATCCGCTCGGCACATTCCGGGCTCTGCTCTGGTCAGAACTACTCTGATTCAGGTATCTTGGGGTCTCTCCCGTCACTTGGGCATTCATCAAACTTAGACTGCATTTTTCTCTTGACACGTTCCTAGTGTTTGATATCATGGTTACTAAATAACAGGAGAGACTATGAAATTCAAGACGCGGACAAATATGACGAGATTGTGTTTTTCGTTGTTCATTGTTCTCCCCTTTCTGCTCCTAGTCATACCGGCGGCTTCATATGCTGGTCTGAATGCAGACGTGAAACTCGCTCTTCACGTCAGGCCTCATTTGGCAAAGGCCAGTTGCTCTACATCGGGTATTACAGGTTGTGGAGACATAGTTACCTCGGCGCCTGCACAGGATAACGATTACGATGTCTATGTGATCGCAACGAATGCTGCAGAGCTTAGGACATATGAGTTTGGGATCTCTTATCCCGAGAGTGAGACGAACGGGATAAAGGTGTGGTCGTGGAGGAACTGTGGTGGTTTTGAGCTTCCTTCAACCGGGTTCCCCGGACCTGGGGCGGGTGTGGTGGTTTCAAGAGACTCATGTTCGACGCCGGCAGATGGGTTTGTCGTCTTAGGCATCTTCTATCTTACTGCCTATGGTACTGGAGGTAGGTTTTCCCTGTCCGGCAGTCCACGGAATGGGAAAGTGGAGGTAGGTGATTGTGCGGGCGTGATTGACAGTGTTACTGATCTCGGGTTTGCGGATTTTGGAGAGGGTTCAGGCTATAACCCATGTTTTTGCGACACGGCGGGTACGCTTAGCCTCGAGCTACTCTGGGAGTTTGCCCCTGATTCCCTTGGTCGGAACTGGAGAGTCACTCAGAATAGGTTGCGAGAGGGAAAGGTAGACAAGTTCCCGCTTCGTTCGTTGGTCCTTGATAGCGGCTGGGTCTTCCGTTTTGGGGAAGAGGGGATCCCCTTGAGTGAAAGGAAGTACGAATGGCCTAAGGGGTCGAGCCCTACGCGACACTTCATGATGCTTTTCAAGAGCGGCGATGTGTTCGCAGTGATCCCTTCGAGTATTGAAGCGCCTCCCGAGGCGGTCGGCACGGTACGTTTTCTTGATGGTGCGGGTAACCTCAAGGTTTCTCGACAAGTCCCCGAGGTGCATTCCTTACATGCAAGAATCTCCGATTCTGATTACCTTGTCTGTATGTCTTCGGACAGAGGTTCTTTGAACGTCTTTACCTCCGAGGGCAAAGAGCTTCTGGGCGTCAGAACCTGGCTTGGAGGAGGGGCGTTTGGGCGAGGTGTCCTTCCTTTTGATGCTTGTGGTGACTACGCAGCAAGCCTGGGGTTGGACATAAGGGGATCAGTCGATCCCTACGGCCTATCTCCCTATGACAAGAAGCTTATCGTGTATGATGTGAGGACCGGACTTGTCGCTTGGGAAAGGAGCTTTGAGAAGAATTCCATTTTCCTGCCGCTTTACCTCAAGTTCTCGGCAGATGGAGCCATGCTTATTCTTTATTATCCTGCGGCGCGGATACGAGATGGCTTCGAAGACCTGAGGCAGACAAGAGTTGATGCCCACGATTCAGCGACCGGGGCTCTTTTGTGGTCACGCCCAATCAAGCCTTCGGACCACACTGAGGAAGTCAAGAGAGAAAACAAGAAAATGAGTTTTCGTGGCCTCGCTGTCAGCGAGGGGGCAAAGCTCACTGCTCTCTACTATGAGCCGTATAGCCGGAAACCCGAGGGCGAGCTTCTTCTGTTGGATGAAAGAGGAAACGTAGTTTCTCGCGAACAAGTGCCCGAAGCCGAGAAGCTGTGCTTCGTCGAGCACGGGAAATACTTTCTATTGACCAGACCTGGCGGGGGACAGCTTCTTTATGCGATCAGGTAAGCTCTTTTTTCTTCTGGTCATCATCTCGTCAAAAGCTCTGGCTTCTGATTTTCAGTACTATCCGTTTGAGTGGCAGCTCGGTGAGGTCTATCAGACTTTCATGCAGTTGGCGGATTCGAAGACGGGGCCTGACTTCACTCATCCCGGCATAGATCTTGGAACGGAGGCAGGCACTTACGTGAGAGCGATGGACAGGAGTTGTGTTCTAAGTGTCCACTATGAATACTACGACCCGAGCACGGGAGCAGACGGAGGCGGGAACGGAGTCACACTGGCATGCTATGACAAAGACTACGGTGCGCAGCTCGAAATCGAGTACCCCTACGGCTGGTACCCTGGCGGCTGGACCGTTGTGGACGATTTCTATTTTGACACATATGACTCTGATGCGTCGAAGTTCTATGCCACCGATGACCCTGACTGTGCACCCAATCTCCTGTTGACGCAGGGCCCGAATCCTTGGAACTACAGCACGATTTACCATCTGGACTGGGATGTCCCTTCCGGGTGGTCCGGCGGGTGTAACTACAGGATTACTTTGTATGATGCGGCAGGACATTCCAAACAGTATCAGGAGCGTGTCCTCTATGTGTCCATCAGTGACTTCTATGCAATAGGCGGCAATGCACAGGCCACTGTGAGCTGGAATGTGAGTGTCTTGTACAATAGTTCCGGTCTTGACCTTTATCGAAGCACTGTCAAAGATTACTCAACAGCGCAGAAGGTGAATGCGACTCGCATCTATGCGGACCACACAGGGCTTTACACATACACCGACACTGGGCTTGGAAACAACACCACTTATTGGTATTGGATCAGGGAATATGATCGGTCAGGATACGCTACACTCTACGGACCGACTTTTGCTACACCATCAAATCCCACGCCTTCTGTTGAGTTCAGGTCCATGTCCTTGAGTGCAGATACGACCAGAGCTACGTTTCACTGGTCTGTTCACGCCTACAGTTGTGGTGGGAAGGCCACGACCTACTTCCAGGTCCAGGAGTCATCCGGTGGAAGCTATCAGGATATGAGCATATTCTATCCCAACCAGAACGGCGAGTATGAGTTCATTGATTATGGTGTTGAGAAAGACTCTACCTACTACTTCAGGCTTAAAGAAGTGTTCTCCGGGGGAAGCGTCACCCATGGTCCCCTGAGTGTTGTTGCAAAAGTCAATTTGGCTCCCAGTGTTGTTCAAATATCTCCTCCTGATGGCACGACCGGGCTTGACATATACGGGATTCAATACAGGGTAGTCGCAACTGATCCGGACGGTGATGATGTACGGTTTCATATCCAGGTTGACACTGAGCCCAGCATGAGCGGCCAGATGGTGTGGAATATGTGGCAACCAATGGTTGGGAGCGACACTACCTACGGGTGGTCTTGTTTTGCGCCTGTTTCTTCCGGAAACGATGTGATTTTCAGGATAGACGGATCGCCAGGTGATACTTACTACTGGAGAGTTCGAGCCATGGATCCTTACGGATCTGGCCAGTGGGGACCCTGGTCTGGGGTTCGGAGCCTCACTACATTCAGCGAGAGAATTCCGCCGGTGATAAGCATTTCCGATTTTCCTGACCCTTTCACACCGGATGGAGACGGGGTTGATTAAGCCTATCCCCATCGTCAAGACAGAAAACAGGGTTGTATTTGGTGTAAAGCAGCCTGCACTGGTTTAGTTTCCGGACCTTCCCCTTTCCTTTCTTCGCTGAAATAAGCCTCCTTCGGTGTCCGGTATCCGAGGGACTCATGCAACCGCTCGGTATTGTAGAAGTGGAAGTACTTCGCAAGAGATTCTTTTGCCTCGGCCACGGTTTCGTAGCTCTTCAGGTAAACCTCCTCGTACTTCACCGTCCTCCACAGCCGCTCGACGAAGATGTTGTCCATCGCACGTCCGCGTCCGTCCATGCTGACGGCAACGCCGAGTTTTTCGATTCTCCCGGTAAACTCCAGGCTCGTAAACTGGCTGCCCTGGTCGGAGTTGAAAATGCCGGGAGTTGAAAGCGTCAACGCCCGCTCAAGTGCCCTTACGCAGAACTCCTTGTCCAGTGTCGTCGAT
>JASEGR010000112.1 GCA_030017955.1 Candidatus Eisenbacteria bacterium | reverse complement strand
CACGAGCTCGTCCGTCGCCCGGCGGTAACCGTACTCGGTGTGCCTCCGGGCAATGCCGATCAATAATGGTTTAAGCGCCGCGTACTTCTCCCCGTAAGAAACCCTGCTAGCCTGGTAGTACCACGTCGAACGCGGCAGCCCGAGCACGGAGGCCGCCACAGAAACCGGAAACTCCCCGGCCACGCTATTCACCAAATCAATCTTAGCCACACGCGTCATTCGGTCCGCCCCAAGAAGTTTTTTAAAAGAGCCAGCTCAACTTCCTTCTTGCCCAGAATCTGCTCCAGCTCCGCTATCTTCCGGGCACTGTCAAACAATGAGGGTCCCTTCTCGATCAACTTCTGCTTCCAAATCCCTATCGAGTTCGCGTGAACCCCGTAGGCCTTCGCAATCTGACCAGGACTCTTCTCACCCCGAAGAGCTTCCAAAACAACCTGAAACTTCAGCTTCGCTGAGTACCGCCGTGTCGCCTTCGCCATCCTCCAACCTCCTTCCCGCGGAACATCCTTGAAAATGCTCCACGAATTTCCGGAGGTCAACTCCACAAATACCCACTGTTCAACTTTTCGGGGTCAGCACCCTGCGCCTGTGCCATTCACGTGTGGAGCAGGCATGTTTACCTCCTCTAGCATTATCAGTTGTTGAAGAATTGCGTCTAGTTGTTTGTGACAATGTTGATGATAACTGCCAACATCGTCACTTCGAATACTGGACCAAACGACGGAGATGAATCCCTCCGTCTTTGTGCGGACGGTATCGCTCGTGCATCTCCTCTGACCTTCCGGGGACCTTCAATCCTAGGTGATCTCTGATCCACCCGGCGGAGCGATGAAACCTCTCGCTTTTGAGCTGCACGATCCTCAATTCGTTTTGGAGGGGGGGCTTTCGGTAGTTACTTCTCCAATGGTCCTTCCACACCGTCTCGCCGCGTTCAAGGGACCGTTGCCGACGTCGCTATATCGTCGACCACCAACATCCCGGCTGATGACGAACGTCAGATGCCGTAAGTCTTCCACCCGAGAGTTGCCGCACAACCGCCTGCGCAATCGCGACGTTTCTTGTCCCGTGGCCAACTCTTCGTTGGAGTCAGCAATAGGACGGGTTTACCCCATCTGTAAAAGAGGTGTCGCAGTTCAGATGTCCGAACAGCGTTGTAACTGAGATGCCTTACAGCACGTTGACGCTAACCATCCATCGCTATTGCAACTAGCCCCGTCAATCCCGCAATCGGATTCACCAGTATGCAAAGCACACAAATAGCACAAATTCGCGTATCAACGCCTGCGCTACTCATTTGTGGAGCAAACATGTTCACCTCCTCCAGTGGTTCTGGACTGACCCATAGTCCAGACGCAAGGAACCCGCATCGTCAGTAGTGTCTGAGGAATCCCTTTCTCTTTCCTTTCCACCACCGATCCAAATTCATTTGATGAGTATCATTCCAACGCTCAATCCGGTCTTTTCTCATTCCACATTTCCTCGACAAAACAAGGGGTCACTTCCTCACATTCTGAAGAGTTCTATGGTCCCATGCATCCACCTCATCCCCTTTCTCGGCATCGTATCTGGACCTGCCTCAACTGTCAAGAGAAAAATCTAGCGTGTTTCTTTGGTGCATTTCCTGGGGAGTTTGCATCGATTCCTGTTCGAATAGTTTTTTCCAATTGAGCTCCTCAGGGTACTATGCTCCAATGTGGAGTGTCGGTCTTTCAGTGCCACAGAACCTGAGGTACCTCGCCTAGCGCATTGATTGGAAAGAGATAAGGGAACCAGACGAAGGGCACCGAGGCGAACATCACCCCAAAGGCAATCGACGGGCACCGACGCTAAGAAAGAGCGAGAAAAGAGAAACCGAAGAAAATGAAGAACAGAGGGCATCCAGTGGTGTCCCGAATCTTCCACGTGTCTTTGCCCGCGTCCATGTGGTCGTCCTGGGTTTGCTTATCAAGCTGTGGCTTGCGGTACTGTCACCGGCTTTCGTACTCGCGCAACTTATCAAGGCATTTGTTTCTGTTCTTCCCCGCTAACCCGTCATCCTTGCCTTCTGACTTTGGCCCACAGAGGTACCTTGGACTGCACTCCTCGTATCCAGCATTTCCCATCCCCTTCTGTCCGCATCACATCCCGAATACTTGTCGGACGCAAGAGGTACACTTCACCTGCTTACTAATAGCAGGAGCACATCTTTCCCCCTCTCGGGAGCTTGGGTTGTCCCATTCATGCTGTGGGCTTAGGCTAGTGCAACGTCAGTGTCACGGAGTACCTCCCTAGCATTCCAGCCCCTTGCGATGGTCTCCTACTGCGCCCTTTTTGTGCCCGCAACCTCTCGAACCATGCCAATCCTGCCCCCACACCATCCAACCTGCAAGAAAAGCGTATTTCCTTGACAGGTCTGATAGTTATGGGTAATTGTAGGACTTACGAGGCATCAGCAATTGGCGCTGTTTTCGACTCAAAATCCAGTGAGGCCTTAAACCTTGTGCCGGTTCGACCCCGGCCTCCGGCAGAAAATACTTGAATGTGTACAATCCCAGGAAGAGGAAGTGAGGTGGAACGCGTATCTGTGGGCGAGAGAGCTTTCAAAATCTGTATGGTTTCGCCGTTTCCTCCGCGCAAGGGCGGGGTAGCCGTGCAGACGGCTCTGCTGGTCCACTATCTCGAAGAAAATGGGATTGAGGTCATGAGGGTCGACACGAACCTGCAGAGACTGCGAGGCGCATATCTCACGCCGCTGAGGCTGGCGGTCCAGCCGTGGGTCGTTCTCTTCGGGCTGCTGAGGAAGGTTCCCAGGTGCGATGTGGCGCACTTTCAAGTGGCGTCTTATTGGGGATACATGCCGGCGGTGCTTGGAGTGCCCGTGGCGCGGCTATTCGGGAAGCGAAGTGTCATCAGCTACCAGGGCGGCGGGGGAGTCGAGTTCATGGGTCGATTTCCATGGCTTGTCAAGACGCCCATGAGATTGGCCTCGGAGGTGACAGTCTGTTCGCGCGAGCTTCAGAAAGCCTTCAAGCAAGGGGGGATTCGGGCGGAACTTGTGAATAACCTCTTCGACTCATCGCTCTTCAAGTTTCGGGAGCGGACACGGATCAAGCCGAAGATGGTTTGGACAAGGTCGATGGAGGAGATGTACGATCCGTTCTCCGCGGTTAGGACATTCGAGCTGGTCAAGGCGCGATATCCGGATGCCGCGCTTGTCATGACCAGCGACGGTCCGCTCACGAGATCGGTCAGGGAATACATAAATGAGCATGGGCTTACCGGGGTTACTCTCACGGGGAGAATTCCGACCGAAGATGTGGCAAGGGCTATGCATGAGGGTGACGTTTGCCTGAATACCAGCAAGGTGGACGGTCTCCCGACCGCACTCCTGGAGGCAGCTGCATCGGGGCTGCCCATCGTCACCACCAGGGCCGGCGGAATCCCGTCAGTTTTCGAGGATGGGGTGAGCGCCGCGCTCGTGGATGTCGGCGATTATCGGGCAATGGCTGAGGCCGTTGGTGACCTCCTTGAGAATCCCGACAGGGCGCGCAAGATGGGAATCGCGGCAAGTGAAGTCGTCGCGGAATACACGTGGCCAGTTACATCCAAGAAGCTGATGCGAATGTACGGAAAATAGTGACAGTCACCTATTTCACCTATTTCCGTTACATAGCCACACCTGAAATAGGTGACTGTCACTATTTATAGGACTTTGATGAACCTCACGACAATCAAGATCAGCATAAACGCCAGGTAGAATCCCAGAAGGTAGAGTGCGACCCGGGTCGTTCGGCTCATTTTCACGCGCGGCATTCGATTCTCCTCAGATGTTCATCAAGCTCGTGGAATTTCACGCAATATCGTTGTGGTGAACAACTCCCAACATATGGTCATGTTCATCCACGACAGGAATCATTCTATAATGATACTTGGCGAACATTTCAGCAAGGTCCTCACGTATATCGTCTGCCTCTGCGACAACCACGGGTGAGATCGTTATCTCTCCCAACCGCAAGTCATCCGAAGAAAGCAGCAGTTCACGCAAGTCCACCACTCCGACGAGAGTCTTGGCTTCCGGGTCCACTACATATATGTAGGCGATAGCCTCAGGTTCGACGGGAGAATGCCTTATTCTTTCAAGGACCTCTCCAACTTTATCATCCTTGTGCGCTGTCATGAAACTCGCTGACATAATGTCCTTCGCCTTCGCCTCCCGTTCCGAGAGAACGGCACGCACGCGCTCACTCTGCTCCGGACCAAGCAACCCCATCATGTTTGTCATCTGCTCATGAGGCAAAACAGAAAAGAGGTCTGCCAGTTGAGGGATGGTCATCTCGGACAGAATCGTGCTGGCTTTTTCCTTTCGCAGATTCGCAATAATCTGCCGCTGCGCCCTAGGTTCTGCCTCCACCAGGGCCTCCGCAGCTTTTTCCGAATCGAGGGCCGAGAAGAGAGCCTGCTGCTCTTCTCCGGATAATTGTTCAAGGGCATCGGCCAGATCCTCGCTGGGCAAGTCGCGCATTTGCTTCCGGGTTACGGAGAGCGAAACCGTGTCCGTGGCAACGGCGTCTTCAACAGAAAGCGGCTGAACATATTTCCAGGAGATAAGCTGGTCTTTGATCCAGCGAATCCCACCCAATTTCCATCTGCGCAAGAAACCGTTGAAGGAAATGTCAACGTGGACCATTACCAGCCGGCCCTTGGATTCCAGAAGATGTACGTCGTTCACAACTTCTATACGCCGTCCATCCATGTCCAGAATGGTGCGCCCCATCAGATGCTTGTCCAGGAGCATCCAGCCAGGTTGATCGACGAATGGAGGGTACATCTGTCCGTCTTCGGTGGGTTGGACGAAAATGGCATCATCTTCAATTCTCAGGACCTTTCCCCATGGGACGAACTCGGTTGGTTTGCCCCATCCGTGCTCGATATAAATTCCTGTCGCCTCCGGGTACGGCTCGGCCTGCGCGAAGACCAGATCGGTCAGTTTCCCGATTCGATTCTTGATCTTCCCTGCACAGATCGGGCGTTTGATCAATCCCGAGAAATACAGGAACCGAAACTCCTCCTTGCCGGCAGGCATATTGGGCGTTTTGGCGGCATCGGTAGAAGGTGTCATCATGTTCGCCTCCCGATGGTCATCTGAAGAGACCCGGAAAAAGGGTGTTGATGGCCAGAAGTGTTGACATGAAAATGACAATAATAACGATCGTCCAGTTCGCTACATTCTCCCAGGTGGTGCTTGTGTGTTCACCCATACAGGACTCATCGTTCAGGATTATGAGCAGAAAAACAAGTGATGCGGGTAAAAGCGTCACTGCCACAACCTGTACAAACATCGTGATCGTGACAAGCGGAGCACCCGGGATCAGGACGATCATACCAGAGGTGACAAGCATCAACACGTAAATCGTGTAAAACCAAGGCGCCTCCCTAACCTTGTAGTTCAGCGAGTGCGACCATCCGCACACCTCCC
This sequence comes from Candidatus Eisenbacteria bacterium, assembly GCA_030017955.1. Lineage (NCBI taxonomy): Bacteria > Candidatus Eiseniibacteriota > Candidatus Eiseniibacteriota bacterium. Next base: position 1,038 of record JASEGR010000112.1, on the reverse strand, counting down.
CCACTGCCCATGATGAAGACAGGGAGATGCACAGCGCCCCGAGGAATCCGGCGTCGAAGAGCCCTATGGCGAAGAGCTTCCGCGCTACCTCTCCGTATCCTGATGGCAAGAGCGGTACGATGGCCTCGGCTGTCTGTTTTGCATCTTGAATCGTAATGGGCGGACGATGGTAATAGAATACAGCACCCGTGGCGATGATGATGAAAACGGCCACAGTGCACGTTAGAAAGCAACCGATTAGCGTGTCCAACCGCCCGAACTTGATGTCGTGAACATCCAGACCTTTATCCACAACGGCACTCTGCTGAAAGAAGATCATCCACGGGGCTATGGTCGTGCCGATGTTTGCCATTATGATGAAAATGAGATCTCCGTTGAAAACCAGTGACAGGTGCGGCGAGAAAAGATCCCGGAACGCGTGCCCCCAGCTCGGTGCCGTGGGAGTCTTCATGGCCCAAAACGCGGCAGGGATATAGACAAAATTGAAAATGCAGAAGAAGAGAGCGAGCTTCTCGAATGTCCAGTATCGCCCTGATACGACAATGGCAAGAAGGATGATTGTCACCAGGGTGAAGGTGATCCAGGGTGGGACTCCGAGGAGACTCATCGCCGCGGTCATTCCGATGTACTCAGTAATCAAGGTCAGCCAGTTGATAATGGCCAGGTCAACAATAGAAAACCATCCCCAGAAAGGCCCGAAACCGTCAAATATGGCTTCCGCATGACCGCGTTTCGTGACGGCCCCAACACGGACTGTCATTTCCTGCACGTAGAAGGCCATCGGGACAAGAAAAACAAACATCCAAAGAAGCGAGAAACCATATTTCGAACCCGTGACAGCGTAGGTGGATATGCCGCCCGCATCATTGTCCGCAACCATGACAATGATCCCGGGGCCGAGGACGGACAGAAAGATGATCAGCTGCCGCCGAAAGCGGTTCAGAATATGAATGCTCTTGCTGATCCAGTACATGAGCAGTCTACCCTAGTGTCGTGTCCCGGAAGTTCCTTGTCTATGTCTTTGCCCCGGGACACGAC
>JASEGR010000111.1 GCA_030017955.1 Candidatus Eisenbacteria bacterium | reverse complement strand
TGCACCGTTCTGGGGCAATGTCAATGTCAACTTATTTATGTTACGGTGCACTAGTGCGTCAAGAAACCGGCTCACTCTTTTTTCCCGCCCTCTTCGTCTTTCGCCTCAAGAAGAAGCTCACCCAGTATGAGATTCGCGGAAGGGTCCAGGGGCGAGAGGGCAAGTGTCTCTCTGAGCTCGGCTATGGCGTCCTTGATCAGGCCTTTCTCGGTATAGTAAAGAAGTCCGAGCTGATAATGGACTTCAGGAACAGAATGGTCGAGTTTGATTGACTTCTTGAACATCTCAATCGCTTCATCTTCCTTGTGCAGATCGGAAAGGAGAAGACCAAGCTGGTAGTATCCCCTGGCGTCTTTCTCCCCATGTTCGAGAGCATACTTGAGCTCCCTTGCCGCTCCTTCTTTCTGCCCGAGCTTCGCATATGCTTGCGACAGCAGCTTTCTTGCCGGAATGAAATTCTTTCTCAACTTGATGGCCTTCGTGAGAAGCGCGATGCATTTCTCCATCTCGCCGGATTCAAACAGGGTCTGAGCCAGATAGTAGAAAGGAACGCATTCTTCGGGAACGAGCTCGAGAAATCTCTCATAATCCCGAAGGGCGTTCTCAGCACTGCCTCTCTCTTTCTCGAGATGCCCAAGAAGAAGATGCCCGATAGCAAGCTCAGGGGTGAGTTCCAGTCCCTTCCTGAGCTCTGAAATCGCCTCCCAGTTCCTTGCCTCGATCATTTCGAGAATTCCCAAAACGACTCGCGCGTTCCCCAGCCCGGGCTCACATTCTACGCTCTTCTTGAGGTCAGCCCTTGCATCAGGCATGCTGCCTCTGCAGAGCCTCGCCATTCCCCTGTAGTAATAGGAAACTCCGTGACTGGGATCGACCTCGATGCAATGATTGAACTGTTCAATTGCCGCATTGAATGAACCCTGATTGAAAAGGGCTACCCCTCTGTAGAATCTCTCCTTCAGTGTCTCCCGCGCCCTTTCCTTCCTTCCAACCTCACGAAGTCTTGCACCGCACTGCTTGCAAAACCTGTGGTCGTCGAGATTAGATGTTTGGCACCGGGGACAGATCATAGTAGTCTGACACCCACAACCAATCCGGCTTCCTCAACATGGCTGTTCACCATTTCAGAAAGTTGAACCGGTCTGCAAGGACTGTTCTCAGATTCCTGTAGAGAGATATGATGAGCGCCAGTCCGATTGCAGCCTCGGCTGCAGCAACCGTCATAACGAAAACAGCAAAGACCTGTCCGTTCACCGTCTCGCTTTCAACAAATTTTGAAAAAGAAACCAGATTCAGATTCACTCCGCTGAGCATGATTTCAATTGAAATCAGAATCCCTATTGCGTTTCTCCTTGTGAGCGCACCGTAGATGCCGATGACGAAAAGAACAGCCGAAACCGCGAGATAGGCACCCAGAGAAATCATCGCTTGAGCACCTCCTTGCCAAAAACAACTGCGCCGACAAGGGCGGCAAGCAGAACCAATGAAATCAGTTCAAAAGGCCCGAGATATGTTGTCATTAGCTCACGCCCAATCGCCCACAGAGAATCGTTCCGCGGAGCCGTGGGGACAAGAGGCAGAACTGAACCGAATATCGCCAGGATGACAAGGCCGGCCAGGCAGAGCGCAATGAACATCGAAGCTCCCCGCTGTTCATTCGTCTGCTTCACCTTTTCACCGGAGATCTTCTCGGTAAGCACGATTGCGAATATTATGAGCACGATAATGGCGCCGACATAGATGAGAACCTGGACCATTGCGAGAAAATCGGCATCAAGGAGAACGAAGAGGGCCGACGTGGAAACAAAGACGACGACAAGAGAAAGGGCACAGTGAAATATGTTCTTTAACGTGACCGCAAGAATTGCCGAAACTATCGCAAAGAACGAAAAGAGATAGAAGAATGGCTCCATCACTTGACTCCCCTCTTCCCGGTTTCTGTCTTCTTATGCCATTTGGACATTGGATGAAAGTCCTCTTTTGTGAAGATCAGGTTCTTTCTTGAGGGAGCAGCGAGGTCGAACTTCCCGACCATTTCAATGGCACTGTGAGGGCAGACCTCAACGCAGAGCCCGCAGAAAGTGCATTTCGACAGATCAATATTGAATGTTTTCAGTATCCTCTTTTTGGGATCATCAGGCGAACTTTCCATCTCGCAGGTGATGATATGGTCGGGACACGTTCTCACGCATATCATGCATCCGATGCACTTGTATTCGCCGGTCTCGGGATGGACTGGGAGAAGATGGAGTCCCCTGTAACCCTTGGGAAGCTCCCGTGTTTCATATGGGTACTTCATCGTGACGGGCTTGGAAAGCATATAAGAGAGAGTCAGCTTCAGACCCAGCAGCAAGTTTCTGACTTGATTGAGTTTCCTCATGAAGAGTCTCATCCTCTACCCTGCCAATACCATTATCAACCCGGTCAAGATTATGTTGAGAAAAGCAAGAGGAAGCAGGAATTTCCAGCAAAAACCCATCATTTGATCCACTCTCAATCTTGGGTACGTGCCGCGAACCCAAACCATGATGAACATGAGAAAGAAGGCCTTCAGAAGAAACCAAATGAGCCCGGGAAGAAATGGGCCCAGCCATCCGCCGAGAAATAGAACTGTAGCCACGGCGGAGATAATGAACATGTTTGCATATTCCGAGAGAAAGAAGAATGCCCACTTGAGCCCGCTGTACTCGGTGTGAAACCCGGCAACAAGCTCCGCCTCTGCCTCCGGTATGTCGAAAGGAAGCCTGTTGACTTCTGCAACCCCGGCGGTGAAGTAGATGAAAAACCCAACCGGCTGATAGAAAACATACCAGGTATTCCTCTGCGCCTCTACAATCCTGGTGAGACTGAGCGTCTCAGCCAGCATCGCTACCCCCAGGACAGAGAGAAGGAGCGGAACTTCGTAGCTCACGATCTGAGCGGCGACTCTCATCGCTCCAAGTAAAGAGTACTTATTGTTGGAAGCCCACCCGCCCATGAATATCCCGATTGTCGCAAACGAAGAAACTGCGAAGATATAGAGAATGCCCATGTTTATGTCCTTTGCGACAAGGTTTTTGGCAAAGGGAATAGTCACATAGGCCATGAAAGAAGAGACAAAAGCAACAACTGGAGCAATCGTGAATATGACCTTGTCTGCGTTTCGCGGAACTATATCTTCCTTCAGAAAAAGCTTCAGAGTATCCGCAATTGGCTGAGCCCAGCCGAAATATTTTCCCACATGAAGAGGCCCTATTCTGGACTGAAGATGGCCGATAATTTTCCTTTCGAACCAGATCATGAAAAGAGCCATGACAACTATGAAGCCCAGGACGGCGACACTGGAAAACAGAATGAATACCAGGAGTTGCGCAGGATAAGGCAGTCTTTGTATCAATGCACTCGCCATACTACCTGTCAACCTCGCCAAGAACTATGTCAATGCTTCCCAGTATCGCAACAAGATCTGCGATAAGGCAGTTGTGCACCATGGCGGCAAGGCTCCCGAGATTGACAAAACAAGGAGGCCTGATTTTCAACCTCACCGGATTCGTCCCACCGTCAGAAACAACGTAGAAGCCAAGCTCCCCTCTCGGCGCCTCCACGCTTCCGTATGCTTCCCCCTTCTTTGGCCTGATTGTTCTCGGGAGCTTGGGGGGAAGTATTTCGCCTTCAGGAATGCCGTCAAGAGCCTGTTCGAGAATCCGCCTCGACTGCCGCATCTCTTCGATCCGAACCTTGTAGCGGTCCCAGCAGTCGCCGGTCTCGCCAGTCGGCACATCAAACGCAAATTCCGGATACACGGAATAGGGCCTGTCTTTTCTCAGATCCCACTTCACTCCGCTCGCCCTCAGCATCGGGCCTGATACGGCGTAGCTGATCGCGTCTTCTCTGCTCAGGACCCCAACGCCCTTTGTCCTCTTTAAGAATATTTCATTCTCGGTGAGCAGCTCCTCGTACTCGTCAACCTTTTTCCAGAAGCCTGAAATGAATTTCTTCGCACCAGGCACAAAACCTGTGGGGATGTCCCTGGATACGCCGCCAAACCTGTAGTAGTTGTAAGTAAGCCTTGCTCCGCAGGTCATCTCGTACAGATCCAGGATGTCTTCCCTTTCCCTGAATCCATAGAGCAGCGGTGTTGCTGCCCCGAGGTCATTCGTGAATGCTCCCATCCACACGAGGTGACTTGCTATTCGCTGGAGCTCGGCCATAATCACCCTTATGTATTGAGCTCTCCTTGGCACTTCAATTTCGAGCAAGCTTTCCACAGCAAGAACATATGCAAAGTTGTTTGACATGGCAGCGACGTAATCAAGTCTGTCCGTGAGGGGTATGAACTGGAGGTACGTCCTCTTTTCGGCAATCTTCTCTATGCTGCGGTGGAGATAACCCACATCCGGCTCGGCATCTACTATTCTCTCACCCTCGATGACAAGGCCTATCCTCAAGACTCCATGAGTACTCGGGTGTTGGGGCCCCATGTTGAGGTACAGTCTCTCAACTTCAAGGAGGCCTCGATTCGCGGGCGGGCTATTTTCCGTGTTCATTAGATTCTCTCGCCGACTCTTCTCTTTCCCATGGTTCCTTGTCCGCTTCTGCTACCACATAGTCTTTTCTCAACGGGTGTCCGGTCCATCCTTCTGGAAGAAGAATCCTTTTCAGGTTCGGATGGCCGGAAAACACTATTCCGAGAAGGTCAAACGCCTCTCTCTCGTGCCAGTCAGCCGTCCTCCAAATGTCACACACGCTTGGGACCGCCTCGCCGTCATTGACTCTTACTTTCAGTTGAATCATTTCTCTCCTCGTCAGCGACGAAAGGAGGTAACTTACCTCAAACCTCGGTTCTTCTTTTCCCCTGTCAATCCCCGAAAGGCAGGTAAGATAGTCGAACCCAAAGACCTGCTCATTCCTGAGGAAAGATGACACCTCTCTGACAATTCGGGGCGGCACAAGAAACGTCTTATGCCCCACGAAGTCGGCGAGTTCCTCCACTCCCTCGCCGAACTTCGACCTAAGTATCTCAAGCATCGACATCGAAGACTCCTGTACGGAAAGAATCACTCACTCCAAAAAGACCGCTCAGACCGTGGAATCCGGATGTTCTCCGCAGACAGCATGTCCCCAAAATCAATCCGTACGCGCGAGGGTCTCTTTCTCAATCTTCCTTCTCAGTTCCAGAAGGCCTTCAATAAGCGCCTCGGGCCTCGGAGGACAGCCAGGGATATAGACATCCACCGGCACGACTTCGTCAACTCTCCTCACCACCGAATATGCATCCTGGAAGGGGCCTCCGCTTATTGTGCAAGCGCCCATTGCGATCACGTACTTTTTTTCCGCCATCTGCTCATACAACAGTCTCACTCTCGGCGCCATTTTTTTCGTGACAGTACCGGCAATGATCATCAGATCAGCTTGTCTGGGGGACGGCCTGAATACCTCCATGCCGAATCTTGCAAGGTCGTAGCGAGAGGCCGCGGTGGCCATCATCTCGATTGCACAGCATGCGAGACCAAAACTAAACGGCCACAAGGAATTCTTCCTCGACCAATTGAAAACCTTATCGAGCGTTGTTATGACTATGTTTGGTCTGAATCTGTTTTCTATGATTCCCATCCCTCAGTTTTCCTTTCCGTCGATGTTTATTGGAGGATGATTCGGGAGGACCGGAATCGGGAAAAGAAACCGCTCAAGCCCACCTGAGGGCTCTCTTTCCCCATGCGTAGAGAAAGCCAACAATGAGTATTGCCAGAAACACGAACATCTCGACGAATCCGAAAAGTCCGAGTTTCTTAAATACAACTGCCCACGGAATAAGGAAGATGGTCTCAACCTCAAACACGACAAAGCTCAGTGCGTACACATAGAATCTGATGTTGAATTGAGACCACGGTTCACCGACCGGGATTTCTCCGCATTCGTAAGTGGTGAGCTTCCTGCCGGAGTAATTCTTGGGTCTGAACAGAGAGGAAAGAAAGAGCGCTATGATTACGAATGCAACACCGACAACTGCAAAAGCCAGGACATACGCGTATTCAACCTGAAGGCTCAGAGGTACGTCTCCTCCGCTTCCTTAAGACTGGCAAGAAAGCGATTGGCAGTCTCACTTTTCCTGAAGCCCTCCCTGACTTTCTCTTCTTTCAGGAGCCTGGATATGTTGGCAAGAGTTTTCACGTGCGGCCCCCTGAAGTCCTCGGGTGAGACAAGAAGAATGAAGAGAGTTGATGGCTCACCGTCCACAGAATCAAAGTCGATTCCCTTCTTCGATACTCCGCATGCAGCATACAGATTGTCAATTGCGGCGGTCTTGCCGTGAGGGATCGCCACCCCGTTCCCTATCCCGGTCGACATCATCGACTCACGCTGCATCACTTTCGAGAGGATCTCGCCCTTTGAGTCAAGCCCGTGCGCCTTCTCAAGAAGAATCACAAGTTCTTTAATGACATCGTCTTTCGTGGAAGAGGAGAGCGGAATCTTCACCGCCGCCTTGTTCAATATCTCAGAAAGTTTCACGTTACTCCAATTCCGGACATTCGCCCGCACGGCACAAAAAAAAGACCAATCGGTCCAGACTTCTCCGAAATTTGGGCATTTCAATCCTCGAGCGCCCAAAACAAGCTATGCTTATACCACGCTTCCAAGAAAAGTCAAGTGGAAAAGAGAATGGGAGTTTCCCCAAAATTTTCAGAGATCAAGG
>JASEGR010000110.1 GCA_030017955.1 Candidatus Eisenbacteria bacterium | reverse complement strand
TATTGTTTTTGTTTCGATCGTTGTCCTGGGGGGATTTCTTGCACACTTCTCAAGCGGGACGAGGTCCGTTCTTCCTGAGAAGGATTCTCCTGCCTTTTCGCTTGCGCTTAATACTGCAATAAAGACGCTCGAAGGACTAACTTCTGCCACGGCGACAGGTGCGCGGGTGGCTGAGGCAAAGGGAGGGGCTTTTCAGGGCGGGAGGTCTCCTGCGGATACGTACATAGGCCTCACGTGCGAGTACACGTGCGAACAGACATGCATGGTCACCACATGCACGGAGTACACGTGCGGCGGCTACCCCACATGTGTGGGATTCTACACGTGCGAGTGCACCTACCTCGGGGAGTTCACGTGCTGCTGCTACCCCACATGTGTGGGATGCACATGCAAGAGCGACGCCACATGCACACGGACTCCCACCTGCGACAATTCACCTACGTGCCGTGCCACACCCACGTGTTTGGCACCCACATGTTCTGACTGGTACACATGTTTCTCCAAGTTGACCTGTGACGGAACCACCACCTGCGACGGAGCATACGGCTGTAATGCGGGCACCTATGATGGTTCGTACACATGCGACGGGTCATACTTTTGTCGGTCCTGGTCCTTCAACGGGTGGCCCAGCTGTGACCAAGTCGGCAGTCCGCAATGCGCTTACACCCCGGCTGGCAGGACTACGTGGGGAAGTATCAAGGCGAAGTTCAAGTAAGCAACGGGAGACCTAGCCAGAGAGCAGCAAAGGAAGAGGGCCAGATTCGGATTCTGGCCCCTTTCATTTCTTGAGAAAGGACCGAACGGTGTGACGTGCTCGAGTATTGGCTTGCTGTGATGAGTGAGGCCGTCATCTCTTTTGCTCCTTTTTTGATGAATTGCTGAATCTATTACAGCCCAAACGACTGGCCTGGTGGAACCGAATCTCGGGCACGAGTGTCTCTCTCTTCGAACAAAGGCTGCCACGGGAAGAAGGAGCCGGACCGCTAACATATCGTATGGCAGTCAAAGAAAAGGTGCTGATACCTATGCAAGATGCCCGGTTCCCATGTCTAGTAAGATAGCCACTCAAGGTTTTTGCTCTTGTTCCTTCCTGTTTCAAGCCGTATCATCTGGGTGCACCGGCACCTGGCAATGGCGGTGTTCTGTCCGGCAGAGTCCAAGACTCGAACAGCGGGCTAGGAGTTGTGAAGGCTGGGTCTCAATAGAGAAAGTCAGAAGAAGGTTTCCTTTACGCTGCAGGGTATTCGGAAAGGAGGTCAGATGATTCAGGAAATTGCTGTCTCAACTTGCGCCCGGGTGGAGGTAGTTGACATCAGTTCTGACGTGAGGAGCGTAGTGAGAAAGAGCGGTGTGAAGGACGGCATATGCTGTATGTGTGTTCCTCACACCACGGCCGGGATCACGGTGAATGAAGGGGCCGATCCTTCTGTAACAAAGGACCTGCTGAGGGAGCTCAATGCAATCGTCCCTTTTGAGCACGGCTACTCCCACGCGGAGGGAAATTCGGCGGCTCACATAAAATCGACTCTTGTCGGGGCATCTGAGACTGTTTTTGTGGAAAACGGAGATCTGAAACTTGGCACATGGCAGTCAATATTCTTCTGCGAGTTTGACGGCCCGAGGCGAAGAAGGGTGATGGTGAAGGTCATTCCCGGATAGAATCGGTCGGCCTCGCATCCCTGACAGAGAGGAGAGTCCGGCAACGCTGGTGGGATGTGGGGAGTGCGGGAAGATTCTCGCTTCGAAAGCACGGGCTTTGGTGAAAGGCTGACACGAGTGGAGACGGAGAAGGAAGGCTTCAACCTGTTTGATGAATCTGATGAAGAGCTGCTCCTGAGGGCTCCGCTGGCCGACAGGATGAGGCCGAGAAGCCTTGATGAGTTTGTAGGCCAGGAGCATATCCTTGGGGAAGAGAAGCTTCTCAGGATTGTCCTGGAGAAAGGTGAGCTTACATCAGCCATCTTCTGGGGTCCTCCCGGCACCGGCAAAACCACACTCGCAAGAATCATCGCAAGAGAGACCGGTTGCCGCTTCGTTTCGTTCAGCGCCGTCACAGCCGGCATCAGGGAAATAAAGGAAGTGATAAGAATTGCCATTGACGAAAGAAAATTCAACAGGCGGAGGACGATACTTTTTGTTGATGAAATCCACAGGTTCAATAAGGCGCAGCAAGATGTTTTCCTGCCCTATGTGGAAGACGGGACAATAGTCCTGATAGGAGCAACGACTGAGAATCCTTCTTTTGAAGTGATCACTGCTCTTCTCTCGCGGTCAAAAGTCTTCACATTGAACCCCTTGACCTCTGAGAATGTGGCCGTAATCGTAAAGAGGGCGCTCGATGACAAGGAAAGGGGCCTCGGAAAATACGAAGCCACAGTGGAAGAAGAAGCTCTTGCCCACATCGTGATTTTTTCGAACGGTGATGCGAGAATTGCCTTGAACGGAATCGAGATGGCAGTTCTAACGACTCCGCCGGGCGCCGACGGCAAGAGAGTGATAACGCTCGCCATAGCCGAGGAAGCGATGCAGAAAAGAGCACTCCGCTATGACATGGACGGGGAAGAGCACTACAACATTATTTCCGCCCTCCACAAGAGTATGAGGGGCTCTGACCCTGATGCGTCACTTTACTGGTTGGCCCGCATGCTCGAAGGGGGAGAGGACCCCCTTTACATCGCTAGAAGGCTTGTGAGGTTTGCCTCCGAAGATATTGGAAATGCAGACCCTATGGCTCTTGTTCTTGCCGTGGCGGCAAAGGAGGCAGTCCATTTTGTCGGGATGCCGGAAGCCAATGTGGCCCTTGCCCAGACAGTGACCTATCTTGCGTGTGCGCCGAAGAGTAACGCGGTTTACACAGCGTATGAAGAGGCCGCTACTGACGTCAAGGAGAATGAAGCCCAGCCTGTGCCGATGTTTCTGAGAAATGCTCCGACGCCGCTCATGAAGGAGCTTGGCTACGGAAAGGATTATATTTATCCTCATGACAAGGCAAGTGGTTTTGTGCCAATAAGTTATCTCCCTGACAATCTCAGGGGGAAATCATACTACAAGCCGAAAGGAGCCGGCCTGGAAGGGGAGATTCTGAGACGAATCGAGGGCTGGAGGAAAGAGAGGAACAAAAAGGACGGCGAAAGTTCTTGACTCGCAGGCTGGCGGTTGATATAATTATTCAAGAGAGTTAGAAAATAGATCGCAGCTTGGACAACCCCTCAGAGAGTACAGCTTAGTCAGACAACAGAAGGGGGTTTTCATTTATGACCAGAATTGGTACTTTGTGTGCGTTTGTTTTTGCAGTCCTGCTTCTTTCCTTAGTCTCTGCAGCAACGCTCTTTGCTAACCCTGACCCTGCTCTGATGGTCTATCCATTCGGGATATCCGTCTATCACTACGACGGCAACGAGTACAAGGTCGTCTTTCCGGGAGAACCCGGTTACGACCCCCAATACGACCGGAGAGGCAAAGTACTTGTCAATAAGACCGACTTGACGGTAGCCAGAGATGTCTATTTGGCCAACCCGGTTGATTTCGACCAATCCAGCGGTGAGGGCGAAGGGTATTTCACTGAGGTCAAGAATTTCATGCTTACAATTCGCTGCTGGAGCAACAGGGCCACCACCTTCAGATCCGTCTATCTCTTTGTCTCTGACAATGGAATGGAGCTAACTTCATTGCCCATGTGTACGAGTGACAAATGCTTCTTTGACCTCAATGTGGACGGAACGAAATACACGACGCCTTATCTCCTGGGCGACATTGAAGTAGCGACTCCGGCAGCACCTCACTACTCAGGAGAGGTGACGGTTCACGTGAAGTGGACCGGCGAGTGCTTGTATCTGGTGCTTGGCGCGTTTATTGACGAAAACGGAAATGGGATGCCTGACCCTTCAGAGATCAAGGCTCCCGGTTCGCACGATACAACAACTGACGACCCGCTGATGACTGATACTGTGCCTATAAGCTGGGGAACGTTGAAGGCCATGTATCAGTAGGCTTTTTGTAGCACGAGGGAACTCAAATGGACTGAACCCAACCCCGGTTCAGTCCGTATCTTTTCAGCAGTCTGACTGCCTCCGTGTATTCTCCTTTCGTGATTCTTCGGTCAATCTCCGGGTAAGAGTCCGCATTGTGCGTCGGGAAGTACTGCGCCATCAAGCTGACATAACAGTTCTTGGAAACCTCCTGCGAGAGGAACCTGAAGACCTCTTCGCTTGCGCTCAGGCCGCCTGGAAGCACAAGGTGTCTTACAATCAACCCCTTCACGGCTGTGCCGTCTTCATCTAGAACGAGATCTCCTACCTGCCTGTGCATTTCCTTCACCGCTTCCCTGTTTCTCTCGCTGTAATCCGGTGCCTTCGAGTATTTTGTCGCATGCAGGCTTACGCCGTATCTCATGTCGGGCAGATAGATATCGATGATCCCATCCAGGAGCTCGACCATTTTCCCGAGTTCGTACCCGCTTGTGTTGTAGACAAGCGGTAGGCGGAGACCTTTCCCTATGGCAATCAATACGGAGTTCAGAATTTGCGGCATGAAATGGGTGGGAGTCACGAAGTTTATGTTGTGGCATCCTCTTTCCTGAAGTCTTAGCATCATGGAAGCGAGTTCATCCAGTGAGATTTCTTCCCCGTTAGCAAGCTGACTTATCGGATAATTTTGACAGTAAACGCACCTGAGATTGCAGCCGGAGAAGAATATTGTTCCAGAGCCGCGAGTGCCGGAAAGGGGAGGCTCTTCACCGTGGTGCGCGTTGAAGCTGGCCACCTTTGGAAGAGCACCTGATCCGCACACGCCCAAGTCGCCCTTTGTTCTATTGACCCCGCACTCTCGCGGGCATATTGCGCAGTCGTTCAGGAGAGAATTCAGGAAAGCTGCCCTCTCCTTGAGAACGCCAGACTCAAAATGGTTGAGATAACTGGGATAGTGCATTTTTCGGTATCCTCTCCCTTTTGAAATGCGCGGGAGGTACGCCCATCCGGTGATGACTTCCGGAACCGCCAGCTCCTAAATGGGGTACAAATCGCAAGACCACAGGTTCCTTGCTTTCTGATGAATGGTAACCTATACTCGGCAATCGAGCAAGGAACGGTGAGAGCGGAACTGCCGGCGGCAATGCTCAGAATGCAAGAAGAGAAGAGTTATGGAATTTAGGACAGAGAAACGTTGTTGACAAATTGTGATGCTATTTGTTAGTGTGGTCATGTCTACAATCCGACCGAGCCTACGGAGTTGATCCCTCCCTTCCAGGAAAGCTCGTGCGAAGCAACATGGCCATGAAACCTTTGAGGAAGAGGGGTTTCTCAGAAAAGGAGGTAGCAGGCGTTATGGACATATCAGTGCAGCGTAAATTCATGGGAGCAAGAGCAAGAGAAATCAGGAGGAAAAGAGGTCTGACACAGCTTGACGTAGCCAGACAAGTTGGTGTCACTGACGGGCAGATCAGCACTATCGAAAGAGGAGTTTCGTCTCCTTCAATCGAGACGCTCTGCAGCCTCGCTAAGGTGCTTGAGACTCCACTCTATGAATTCTTTGTCGAATCGGAAGAAAAAAGAATCGGAGTCGTAAGGGGCACCCAGAGGAAGCTGAAGAAACTCGGGACGGGAACTCAGGCGTATGAGATACCATCTCCGCGTGTCCACAGATCGAATCTTGTCGCCTATCATGTCATCATCGACTCACAGGGCGGAAGCTCTGAGAAGGGCCTGAACACGCCGGCCCCATGCCTCGGGTTTCTGATGAGCGGGAAAGTCGATGTGACCGTCGGCGTGAATTCCTACAGCATGAAAGAAAACGACAGCATCTGGGTTCCTCCGCACGTCTCCATTCACTGGAAGAACACGGCGAAGTCAAAGGCTGAGGGACTGGTCGTCGTAATAGGCGACTGAACCCAGGTTTCCTGTCTCATTGATTGACGTGAGGGCTCTGAAACGGTTCTCAACAAACCTTGAAGAGCCCTTTTCGCACCGGCAGGCATTTCGTCGAAGAGGAAATCGCATGCCGTGTGGTCACACGTCTTCCCTCAATACTAACGTCCCTATCGTCTAGCTGGCCAAGGACACCGCCCTTTCACGGCGGCAACACGGGTTCGAATCCCGTTGGGGACGCTTTTTGTTTGCAAAGGGTTACCTCCTTTCGCCAAATCTCTCATTTCCCTCCAGTGTCCAAATAGTGACTATTTGAAATCAGAACCAGGTCCTTTTCAAGAGTCCTGACCGCCTCGTTGAGATACTCCGGGGACAAGTGACTATACCTGATCGTCATTCTCACGTCCTTGTGTCCAAGAAGGGTTTGAACCGTCCTCAAGTTAGCCCCTCCCATCGTTAGGTAGCTTGCAAAGGTATGTCTCAGGTCATGGAACCGGAAATCTTCAATCCCACCCCTTCTACACGCTCTCTCAAAGGCAACGGTGAGCATATTCCCGTTGATGTCCGGAAAAACGATCTCGGAATGAAGATGGATGGGGAGTGACTTCAGGGTCCGGCAGAGAGTTTCGTTCATATAGACAGTTCTTCTCTCGTTGTTCTTGGTATTCTCAATCGTAATGCGCCTTGCTTGGAAATCTATGTTCTTCCATTTGAGCCGCAGGATTTCGCCTCTCCTCATCCCTGAGTTTAGAGCAATCAAGACAATGGGCTTAAGATAGATATTCATGAGATTAGAAAGGGAACGCCCGGTGTTGGAAAGCTTTTCTCTGAGGCTTTGAGGGTCGCAAGCAACAAGCAACTTCTCCGCCTCTTCAGGGGTTAGGTAACGAATTCTGCCGGGTTGTTCCTTCAACTCCTTTACTCCACTACAGGGATTATTCTTAAGGTATCCCCAATCAACCGCACATTCAAGCATATGCCTGTTCAGCGACAATTAGAATTCCCGGCGTGTTGCCTCATTAGAGAATGTTACCAG
>JASEGR010000109.1 GCA_030017955.1 Candidatus Eisenbacteria bacterium | reverse complement strand
TGCGCTCCCTGCAAGCATTGCTCCTTGATCTCTGAAAATTTTGGGGAAACTCCCAGTGAAGATAATGGTTGACCTGGAGGCCGTGCGTGTGATATACTTTTTAAAAATTAGACTGCCATGACTGCTTGCCCCAGGAGGCCAAAGGAGGCCAAGAGGAGCTTCATATTTGCTACCGTAGGTTCGCGATTTCCCTTCAAGATAAGATTCCGATCATTTGTAAACAGTCAGAGTGTTACTTTTTCCAAGGAGGAATTTAGTATGAGAAAAGGAACCTTGCCGCTCGCCATGTGTTTCATATCGGTGGTTCTTCTCCTGAACGTAGGCGCTGCCCTGGGATCAACGGTCAGTATGAAAGTTGAGCTGTCCGGCTCGGAGCTCATGTTTGGGAAGAAGCTTGGCTACGACACTGTGACACTTACAGGTTCTTCGCCAGCTGTGGAGCCAGGCAAACCCGAATTGCCTCAGAAGTCGTTTCTGTTTGCCGTACCCGAAGGGAAAAAAGTGACGGGAGTCAGGGTCATTCCTCTTTCTTTCAAGGAATTCGCGGGCACTTTTATGATATTCCCTGCCCAGAAGGAAGTCCCGATATCAGAAGAGAATCCGTCCATGACTCCGCCGGATCATGAAGCCTATTCCTCCGGCCGCTGGATGCCTGAACAGCTCGGACGCCTTGGCTACCAGGGATTCATGAGAGGGCAGAGGATTGCGAGTGTAATTTTGAATCCGGTTCTGTACCTTCCATCCCAGGGAAAGCTGAAACTAATCACCGAGATGACCGTGGAATTCGTTCTTGAGGGCACGGACGAGGAGCCGGTCAAGGTCCTGAGGGGAAATCCAGACGATAAGATCCTGCTGGAGACTCTGAAGAAAGAGCTCCAGAATCCCCGAGAGGTAAGCTTCGGAGCGGTCCCGGCCGAGCCTGTAACCAGGCCTCTTTCGAGGAAAATGCCGTTCATGCCGAGCTTCAGACCCACGACTGATGGGAGCCCGGTCTACTACGTGATAATAACTGCCGATTCGCTTGCATCCTATTTTCAGACGCTTGCTGATTGGTACACGAAGTGCGGCGTTCCTGCCGTAGTTAGAACTATTCCTTGGATTACTTCAAACTACCCCAACGGCGTGGATCTGGGCGAAACTATAAGAAAGTTCATAAAGGACGCCTATTCAAGCTGGGGAACCAGGTGGGTGCTTCTAGCCGGGGACAGCAACATCATCCCTGCAAGGTATGCCAACACGACGTACTACAGCGGCGATGAAGACATCCCCACGGACATGTACTATCAGTGTCTTGACGGAAATTGGGATGCCGACGGAGATGCGATATTCGGCGAAGGCTATAGAGGAGCGGGGGCCCCCGGAGATAATGCAGACCTCTATCCGGAGGTATGGCTGGGAAGAGCTCCTGTTGACACCAAGTCCGAAGCGTCCACTTTCGTTACGAAGCTCCTAATGTTCATGAAGACTCCGGCAAGCACGTATGCGGACAAAATCTTGTTTTTTTCCGAAGTCCTCTTTCCACAGAACTTCAAAATTGGGGACCCTGTTTCATTTGACGGCGCCTCAATCACAGAATCGCACAGGGCCTGGATTCCCGGGTGGATGAATATCGTGCGACTCTACGAGAACTATCCGGCATTTCCCGGCTCCCTGCCCGAGACAAGGATGGCAGTTATTGATTCGCTTGAGTCGGGTTTTCTCATGGCGCAGCATGTAGGGCATGGATATAGAAACACGATGTCAGTGGGGGTCGGAGAATTGGGCAATGCTGATGTAGATGCCCTGTCCAATGGCTCGAAGCTCTTTGCCCTTTACGGCATGAACTGCACATCCGCGGCATTCGACTTCAGCTCAATCGGCGAGAGATTCGTTCTGAACCCCAACGGAGGATCCGTCAGCTACATAGGTTCAACAAGATACGATTTTCCCCAGACGGGTTGGGGGTATGAGGACGATTACTACGAGATTGTCTACGTTGATTCGGTTTTGGAGAACGGAAAGGCGCTTTCTCTTTCCAAGATCGACTGGATACCCTATGCCACGGGTGAGAGCGCCCACAGGTGGACGCAGCTTACGCTCATCCTTCTTGGCGACCCAATGATGAGACTGTGGACGAGGCGGCCGGGTGAGTTAGCTGTAATACACAATTCCTCCATGACGGTAGGTGACGGGCAGTTCGCGGTCTGGGTGACATCAGGGGGAACTGACGTTGACAGCGCTCTGGTCTGCCTGATGAAATCCGGCGACGATTACCAGTATGGCTACACCGACGCCAGCGGAATAGCAATTATTCCATTCAACCCGGACTTAGCTGGAACTTTCTACGTAACCGTGACTAAGAGAAACTGCAAACCCTATGAGGGAACCGCCGAAGCCTTGGCCGCCCCCGGAAAGTACTTGTTCCAGGCCGGCACGGTTGTCAACGATGACACCAATGGCCTGAGCAATGGAAACGGGGACGGACTCGCCGATTCGGGTGAAAGGGTAGAATTCCTTGTCAACCTCAAGAACTCGGGAGGTTCATCGGCGACCGGTGTTTCCGCAACACTCAGGACTTCGGATCCATATATCACGCTGCTGGACAGCACAGCGACATATCCTGACATTGACCCCGGGCAGGCAGCGCTGCCAGTTGATTCGCTGCTCTTCGACATAGGCAACTCCTGCCCCGATGCATATGAGGCAAGCTTCATGATATACATCACCTCAGGTGTAAAAAACTGGACGGACCGTTTCGTAGTGAAGATTCACTCTCACAACATGGAGCATTACGTCCAGGCTCTTAAGGACACTATCTCAGGGCATGGGAACGGAAACGGGAAAGTGGAAGCCGGGGAATGGATAGAGCTCTTTGTCACCCTCAGGAACAACGGAACCGGAGGCGGGAGAACCGTAACTGCAAAACTCACATCGGCTGACCCTGCAATTACGATAACCGACTCGACATCGGTTTATGGCGACATCGCATCAGGCGCGATGTCAACGGGTGACCGGTTCATGTTCATTTCCTCCGACACGCTGAACCATTATTTCAGCTTCATCCTTCAGGATGCGTATGGTGTGAAGTACACCAAGAGAATAGACATCTCAAAGCCGTCCGTGCCTCAGTCTCTGTGGGCGCTAGGCAATACGTCCTCAATAGACGTTTTGTGGAACCCGAATCTGGAATCCGACCTCAGGGGATACATAACCTACAGGTCCAGCTCGGGCTCCGGGCCCTTCCAAAGAGTCAGCGTTTTCCCATCCGAGCGCATCTCGTTGTATTCCGATGCGGGTCTTCTTCCTTTCACCAGGTACTTCTACAAGGTAAGCGCTGTTGACAGCTCCGGCAACGAAAGCGCCCTTTCGGCGGCTATCTCTGCCTCCACCAATCCGCCGATTCAGATCGGCTGGCCTCTCGAGATGGGGTTGCAGCAGGGGGCACTCTATGCTGAGACTGCGTCATCCCCGGTGGTTGGCAATCTTTTCTTCCCGACCTCTGACAGTCTTGAAGTGGTTGTGGGCGCAGACAAAGTGTACGCGGTCAGGTCGGACGGCGAAGAGCTTATTGACGGCGACAACGATACAAGAACTCCGGGATATTTCACGAACCTGGGACTCAGATACCACAGTTCGCCTGCCCTTGAGGACCTCGACAAAGACGGAAGGCTCGAAGTCATCTGTCCCTCATGGGAAAACAACAAACTTTATGTGTGGCATGCCAACGGTCAGCTTGCTGCGGGCTGGCCGGAATCCACCTATAGCTTTGCCTGGGGCACCCCGGCGACCGCCGACATCGATGGCGACGGATATCCTGAGATAGTGCTGGTATCAAGCGGCGGGACTACAGGCGGTTCTGAAGTTCTCGTTTTTCATGGTGACGGAAGCGAGCTGATGGACGGAGATTCGAATCCCGCAACAAAGGGTATTTTCAAGAAACTCAACTGCTGGTGGAACTATGGGAGTCCTTGCCTTGCTGACATTGACCTGGACGGTCTGCCCGAAATAGTCTTCGCGGCGACCAACGGCAAGGTCTATGTCTGGAACTCGAACGGGACCTCGGTGCCGGGCTGGCCCTTTGCAACGGCAGACACAAGCCGGTGGATCAGTTCAGGTGAAGCCGCAATCAAAGGTTCGCCGGCGGTGGGGAACGTGGACGCAAGCCCGGATGGTTCATTGGAAATCGCGGTCACCTCTGCTTACTGGGTTTATCTTCTGAGGTCAAACGGGACCGTCATGCCTGGATGGCCGAAGTACTACAATATGAACAGGAATACAAGATCGCCTTCACCTGCTTTGGCTGACATTAATAATGATGGAACCCTTGAGGTAGTCGTTGCATCGACGAACGGAGACATGAGGGTGTGGACTTATCAAGGTGCAGTTCTTCCTGGATGGTCTGCCGTGACCTATGGAAATCCGTCTCAAGGGGGAACGTCGGAATGTTCTCCGGTTGTGGGGGATATCGATGGCGACGGGAAGGTCGAGATTCTTCTGGGTTCTGAGGACGCCAAACTCTACGCATGGAACGACAACGGCACCGAACTTGACGGATTTCCGATTCACCTGGACGGCGAGGTGAGAGGCACGCCGGTTATCTGGGACATTGACAGCGATGGGAATGTGGAGATCGTTGTAGCTTGCTGGGATAAGAACATCTACGTCTGGAAATATCCCGGCCAGCAGCCGTTCAGCCCTTCCCGTTTCCCCTGGCCAATGTTCATGCACGATGCACGAAGGACCGGCGTTCACTCCAATCCCGTCATCACGGCCGTTGAGAATCCGAAGATTGATGCTTCCGTGCCTGAGGTGATGGCACTTCTTAGGAACTTCCCGAATCCTTTCAACATAGGAACGGAGATTGTCTTGAAGGTCGGCACGCTCCCGGCGGGAAGCAAGAATGGCGGCAAAGTCGCGGTCAGAGTGTATGATGTTTCGGGCAGGCTTGTGAAGACCATGGTTGACGGTGTAGTCGGGCCCGGCGTCCACACGCTCTACTGGGATGGGAAGGACAGGAAGGGTAGAAACGTTCCATCCGGGGTCTACTTCGTTAAGGCAGAAGGTCACGGCATTGCCACGACCCAGAGGATGGTTGTCATAAGATAAGAAGCTCCTGACTGATTGACTGGACAGAGCCGGAAGCTTTAATATGGCTTCCGGCTTCGTCTTGTGCGCCGCCGCGGCAGCATGTGCTGTAGCCGCTCTACGTGAGGAGGGTTACCTAGTTGGTCAAAGTAAGATTCGCTCCCAGTCCCACCGGGTTTCTTCATGTCGGCGGAGCAAGGACAGCACTCTACAACTGGCTTTTCGCAAGACATGAGGGAGGAGAATTCATCCTGAGGATTGAGGATACCGACTCTGAACGTTCAACTCCGGACTCCGTGAAGGCAATCCTGGATGGACTTGAGTGGCTGGGTTTGAACTGGGACATCGGCCCGATTTTTCAGTCCGGGAGAAGGCACCTTTACAACTTTCATTTGGAAAGACTTGTTGAGAAGGGAATGGCTTACCGCTGCTTCTGCACGCCGGATGAGCTCAGGGAGAAGAGGGAAGAGGCGCGCAGGATGAGTATTCCTCCAAGATATGACGGTAAATGCAGAAACCTTGGGGCAGGCGAACACGATAGACTCCTGAACTCAGGGAAGCCGTTTGCAGTCAGATTCCACGTAAGAGAGGGGAAGACTTCGTTCGATGACATCATTCACGGAATGATCGAATTCGATAATTCGACAATTGGAGATTTTGTCCTGAAGAAATCAGACGGTTTCCCTACCTACAACTTTGCGGCCGCCGTTGATGATTCTCTCATGGGGATTACACATGTCATAAGGGGAGACGACCACATTGCGAACACACCGAAGCAGATTCTGATCCTGGAAGCGCTCGAGCTTCCTCCGTCGAGGTTCGGACACATTCCGATGATTCTTGGGTCCGATAGATCAAGATTATCGAAGAGGCACGGGGCTACTTCGATTGAATGGTACAAGAATGAGGGATTCCTTCCCTCCGCCATGTTCAACTATCTTGCGCTCCTTGGCTGGTCGTACGACGGAACTCAGGAATATTTTGCAAAAGAGGAGCTTGTTCAGAAATTCGACCTCGAAAGGGTAAGCGACAAAGCCGCCGTTTTTGACATCGAGAAGCTCCGATGGATGAACGGAACCTATGTGAAGAACCTGACTGAGGAAGACAGATGTTCTCTCTCCAGTGCATACCTGGCGAAGGTGAACTTGATTAGTCTTCCACTTTCAGTAGAACGAAAGGAATATTTGAAGAGAGTCCTGAGGGCTGTCGGAGACAGACTCAAACTCATTTCGCAAATCGCCGAGTACGCCGGCTACTTCTTCAAGGATGAATTTGCATACGATGAGCAGGCATTCAAGAAGCATCTTTCCGGAAAAGAGAAGGCACAACTCCTGACAGAGCTGAGCGTGTTGCTCAGCGAAGAGTTCGCGTTCGACAAGGACGAGCTCGAAAAAAGGCTGAGGGATCTCGCCTCAAGAAACCAAACGAAGACATCGGACTACATTCATCCCTTGAGAGTTGCACTCTCGGGGAAGAGTGTCGGTCCGGGGATCTTTGATGTTGTGGAGATTCTTGGAAGAGAGAGGGTCTTGGAGAGACTCAAAAGAGCTATCGACTTAATCGGCGACGGGACTTAACATCTGCCGCATGTGAGAATGGTTCTCGACATGTGTCGAGAGATGGTTGGATAATCTGGGGGGTCGTCCAGCGGCAGGACAGCAGACTCTGGATCTGCCTACAGGGGTTCGAATCCTCTCCCCCCAGCCAATTCTTGGTTCTAGCCCGTTCGGCCACCAGCTCAAATGCGTATCTATATGTAGGAACTAGTCTTTTGTCTTTTAGGCAAAGCTTCGAAAATACGAAATTGAGTAGGGATCGTTTTTCTCCCAAGGTTGCTTTTTTCTCGTAGATGCTCCGTGCCTTCTGGCTCAGTTCGAAAATATTTGCCCCGAGCTCAAAATAACTGAT
>JASEGR010000108.1 GCA_030017955.1 Candidatus Eisenbacteria bacterium | reverse complement strand
GTGCCTTATGAAACACCCTGCATTTCGTAAAGCTATTTCTGGGACGGCACACTAGGAATGACTGGAACCACATTATCTCGGGAAAAGGCGTCGCCGTCGGGGGACGTCTATTACTTCAGCTTTTTCCTCACGGCCTTTAGATTCTCATCAACCGGCCCGACCACGTAGATGGCGTAGTTGGCCTCATCCAGGTATTTCCTGGCCGCTTCGAGGACCTCCTCCTTGCCCACAGAATCAAGCGCCGCAGCGTACCTCTCGTAGAAATCAAGAGGAAGTCCATGGAATGTCGTTTGGAGCAGCTGATTGCCGATGGTCGAATATGTCTGGAATCTGAAAGGCAGGATGCCCTTGAGAAAACTCTTCGTATCAGCGAGTTCAGTGTCGCTGACCGCGCTCGACCTCATCTTCGTTATTTCCTCTCTGACTGCAGCAAGAGCCTTCTCAAGACCCCGGGACCTGGTCCCAAAAACGATCGTATAGGAAGAAGGTTCTTTTGTCGGCAGCCATTCGGTACTTATGATATAGGCAAGCGACTTCTCTTCCCTGATTTTGTCGAAGAGCCTGCTCCCAAATGCCTGGTCTCCGAAAATCAAGTCCATCACGGAAAACGCTGCAAAATCATCCGACCGCAAGAGCGGGCCCTTCGTACCAAGAATCACCTTCACCTGTTTCTTCTCGGGGAGAGTCAGGACCTTCTGTCTTACTCCGCTCGCCAGAACCGGTTCACCGCATTCCACACCACCTCTCCTGCCCGGCCATGAGGAGAAGTTCTCTTTGATGCGAGCCATCATTTCATCTTTCTTGAAATCACCTACAATGCACAGAACCGTGAGATTTGGCTTCACATTTTGCTGATAGAATCCGACTGCGTCCTTATGCGACATCTTAGAGATCGACTCCTCCGTCCCCATCACCGAGTGCGAGTACGGGTGGGTCCCGAAGAAAAATCCTCTGAAGCCTTCTTTCGCGACTGAGAATGCATCATCATCTCTTTTCCTTATGAGTGAAGAGATCTCGTTTTTTGCCTTCCCCAACTCTCCTTTCGGAAATGTTGGATTCACAAGGGCATCCGAGATTGCGTCCAGTGAAGCCACAGCCCTGTCTGCGGGAACAGTCGTGGAAAAAGCTATGCTCTCCAGCCTTCCGTCCATTTCGAAGGAACTCCCGACGCCCTCAAAAACCTCATGGAAATCGTAGTAGGAGTACTTCTTGGTTCCCCTCGTCATCATGTTGGCAGTAAGGTTAGCAAGTCCCTGTTCGTTCTGAGGATCCAGGACGGCACCGCCCATTATGTAGCCGCCGATAGCGACAAGAGGAAGTGAGTGGTCCTCCATCAGAATTGCTCTCATCCCGTTTGGAAGAGACTCAGTCACTGCATCTTTGAAGCTGAGCATCCTGCCATGTGGCGTTTGAATGTCTTTCGAATAGCCCCCAACCGCGAAGAAAGCAGGCAAGCTCATTCTTCCGCCGGAGACTTGATTGAACGAAATCGTCTCACGGTCATTCTTGCTTCCGGAACAAATCAGCGTACCGATAGTTGTCTTGTCCAGTTTGAAGTACTTCTTTGCCAAAGAGAGCACATCGTCTTGCGTGATGGTCTTTATGTTCTCCAGGAGCTCATCACTGTAACGCCACCCTCTGTAGTACTCATATAGACTGAGCTGCTGAGTCCTCTCCTGCGAGGTCTGAAGACCAAGGAGAGTCTGACCGGCATACATACGCTTTGCTCTCTCGAGCTCGTCAACAGTCACCGGGCTGTTTTTCAGCTTCTCCAGCTCATTCCATACGGCTGTCTCGATCGTTTTCATGTCTGCATCCTTCGGGGCGCTGATGAAGATGGTTATCCCGAATGGATCTTTGCTCGGGAAATCAAAAAATGTCACGCTCGAAGCTATCCCTTTATCAACGACATTCTTTTCTAACCTGGACTTCTTGCCGCCCCCAACAATCTGCGTGACAACCTGAAGGATTTCCCAATCCCTTGTGCCGAATTCCGGGCCCTTTATGAAAAAGAGCGCCTGACTTTCTTTTGAAACGGCTTTCAACTGAACTCTTCTCAGTCCCTTCTGCTCGGGCTCCTCAGAGATTTGACGCTTGGGCTCTCCTTGCGAGCCGATCGAGCCAAAGAAATTGGAGACGCGCTCGAAGGCTTGCTCCTTCTCGATATTGCCAACCACAGCAACGATTGCATTATTCGGCGAGTAGTATTTCTTGTAGAATGCCTTGACCTCGTCAGGCGTTATGTTCTGAACATCCGCCTCATTGCCTCCGGGATACCAGTGATGATAGGGATGGACCTTGAAGGCACTGGCAAACGTTTCCTCGATAAGATTGATGATCGGAGCCTCAGTCCGCATCGCAAGTTCCTCAAGAATGATGTCACGTTCCTCCTCAATTGCGAGCGAATCCATAAGACTGTTTGCCATTCTGTCTGCCTCTATCTCCAGTGCAAGATCGAGTTTGTCGGACGGAACCATGTCGTAGAAAAGAGTGTAGTCCCAGAACGTCAGTCCGTTTCCGATTCCCCCGTTCTTCATGATTGTTTTGAAGGCTTCGTTCTTCGGATACTTCTCGGTCCCGTTGAAGAGCATGTGTTCGACAAAATGAGAAACTCCGGTCGCACCCATTATTTCTTCTCTTGACCCCACTTTGTAAAAAACCGAGACCGTGACGACCGGTGAGACCGGCATCTCCTCAACAATCACAGTGAGGCCGTTGGGCAGAGTCCTGGCCTCGGCCTTGCTTTCCGGTGCTGCAAAAGCAACAGTGCCGGAAAAGGCGCCCGGGAAAAAAACGAAAACCACAAGACTTGCAAACCCGAGGCGGCGCAGCTTGAGCATGATTTCCTCCCTTTGGATTAGGATGATGCAATCCCGACAGCTTCTCCAGCCGGAAACACTATTTTTCAATCAACGAGATTTTGGTTCTCGTTTCAGAAGAATATGTGAACTCTTCGGCTTTTGTTGAACCGGCCAAAGTGAAAGCGACCGATGTCTCCTGTTTGGTGCTTTTGGATGACTCAATGATAAGCCCGCGCTGGATCGAGAAGATCACCTCGCCCTTCGAATGAGATTCCGAGTCAACCCAGAGCTTGCCCTTCCTTCTTTCCTGACTGATCTCTACCTCTCCCTCACTAATGTTTGTTGTCACGACTTTGAGCTTGGCACACTCCTCCTTCTTCTTCTTGGCGGTCCCTTCGAAGGTATAAGACTCACTAACTGTAGTAGTAATCTGCCCGCCTTTCTTACTCTTTATCGGAAACTCAAAACTTCTCTCCCACGAGTCACCTTGCGAAAGAGGCTTTTGGGGTGTCGGGAAAAGATACGATGAGAGCTCTGCTGCGGTTGCCTCTCCAACATCAAGCTCATCCTGTCCGTAGCCAAGTCCCCGGGGTATGGTCCAGCCGGCAAGCTTGCCGTCGGCGGTCAGCCTTATGCTGATGACTCTTCCCACAAGTTTCTGCTTTTGGTCCTCGAGTTCCCTTGATTCTAAAGGTTTCTCATTGACAAAATATCCATAATCCATTGCATCATATCTGACCAGGAGCTCGATTAGAGAGTCAGGAAGCACGCCACCTCTTTTCTGAATCAGCGTATCCCCTTTGGCAGGATTTGGAGCCACTTTCCTGGCGAGCACCGTAATCTTAGTTTCGTCAATTACCTTTGTCGGCGTCCCGTTCACATTTGCGTTGGTCACGGTCCCAACCTTGTAGTGAAGACTTTCGCCGAACGATGGCTGGAAGGAAAGCGTGACCTGGCCGAATGCAGCTTTGGTGCCGGGCATGGCAATTTGTGTAAGAATGATCAGGACAACCGAAAGAACGATAGAAATCAGAAGCTTTCTCACAACTCCACCTCCATTTCACTAGAATTGCTCATGGGCCGACGGTGCAAGACCAGCGCGGGGCCGGTCCCCTTGCCGTCCCAGTTCAGAATCACCTGAAGAGAACAATCTTCTTTGTAAGCTCAGCGCGCGCCGAGTTGACCCTGACGAGATAGAGCGCGGATGGAACCCTCCTTCCGGCTGTGTCCCGTCCATCCCATTTCAGCTCGAGCTCTCCCGGGGTGACCCTTTCATTCAAGATTGAAGCAACGAGCTTTCCGTCCACAGTGTAGATTTTGACAGTAAGTTTCTCTTCTCTGAAAGCGCGCGCCCTCATCACTACAGGGGGGCTTGAAGGATTCCTAAACGATATCTGAAAGGCCTCGCCCTTCGCCGAAGCCGAACTTCTCACCTCTGCGACCGCTCCCTCGGCATCCACCTTCCCGTATCCCCAGAATTTGTTCCAGACCGTACCTGTGTACTGATCGGTCCTTGCAGTCGTCGTGAGATGATACCGTACGTCCTCAGGCGTCAGGGAACCGAATTTCTCAAGCATCAGCGCAACTACTCCGGTTATGTGAGGCGCTGCCATACTTGTTCCGTAAAGACCAGTGTGTTTCCCATCAGGGTTGTCGTAGTCGGGCGCGGGGAGTGCATCGGCAGACCTCGAAGAAGTTATTAAGAGCCCCGGCGCGGAAATCTCGGGTTTCTGCCTTCCATCCCTCGTTGGTCCCTGACTGGAAAAAGGTGCGAAGTCCCAGCGGGTCGGGGCCGGAGGCGAAAAGCACCAACTACCCGTTGTTGCTGCCCAACAGACTTTGGTCGTATAGGCACCGACAGTTATTGCCCTCGTCGCCGTCCCTGGTATCGAGACCTGCTTCTGGTTGTCCCATGAGGCTTGATCGAATTGAGCGTCCATGCTGCTATCGTAGATCCATGAGTCAACCACACCATCGTTTCCGTCGAGCGTGATTGTCCATGTTCCTGCTCTGGGAGGCTTATTGTAATACGCATCAAAAATAGTAATCTCGATTTCGCGCAGACCGTTCAAAGGATTAACTCCACCAACTCCGTTTCTGAGCTCCAGGTAACCGTCTGCACTGTCCACAATGAGACTATCGCCTGGTGCAATCGGACCATGTGTTCCGCCATTGGGATCACTGATAGTGAAATTCACAGTACTCGTTCCCGGATACCAGATTCCCAGGAGGCAATAGTCGTTTCCGGCGCCTGAATTGGCGCTATACGTTGGTATCGTGAAAGCCCTTGATAGGGGTTGGCCCTGAGACAGACTTCCTCCTGCATGGATTCGCAAGTCGCCCTCATTCCCTGCCGCTGCGACGACAATGAGGCCATTCTGTGATGCAGCATCTATTGCCAGTTCATCAAGTCCTTTGCCGTCGTGAGAGCCGAAGTGACTGCCAAGACTCAAGTTTATGACTGCGGATTTCCCAAGCGCTCTCGCTTTCTCTGCAATATAGTTGATTCCGTCAATTATTTTATCAGTGAGAAAGGATCCGTTTCCGCCCTTCACCACGATGAGATCAGCAAGCTTGGCAACTCCAACATACAGGCTCTCCGAAGAAGAACCGTCTCCTGCCGCACTACCGGCCATGTGGGTCCCGTGACCGTTTGTGTCCTGCTCGGGACAACTCCCTGCATCAATCTGTGCCTTCGTGTACTCTGCTCCATACGAATAGCCCTGCGGATGAGCGCCAGATGATGCAGTCTGGTCCCAGAGAAAAAGCACGCGGGTCTTGTCGCTTGAATCTTTGAAATCTGCATGAGCAAGGTCGATCCCGGTGTCGTAGATACCGACTATTACGTTTCTGCCTTGATAAGACGGACTCCCACCCCAGACAGCCGGAACTCCTATCTCGGGGACACTCACATTGAGAAGCGGCTTTGCAACCCTTGGCAGCTCGACACGAAGAACTTCATCAGTATTCAGCAAAATTCCTATCGCCTGATTCGTGGCGTCCGCAGTTACAACGTTGCCAAGAACAGTCCTGACAGTAAGCCCCGGAATACCGTTGAGCCGGGAGGGATCATTGCTGAATATGAGAACCGGCGTCGCGCTGTCACCGGGTGCAAGGTTGAGCAGATTCCTCCAGAGAGCCTGGGACTCCCGCTGCTTACCGAAGAGAAAAGTGGAAAGAGCGCCGTCCATCCGTGAAACAATCTGCTCCTGATGGGAAGTTTGCTGTGGCGTCGGAGCCGACCGCGCTTCTCCCCGGGAACTCAGGCAGTAGCTGTCCCCAGGAATCAGACATAACCGGAAGAGGCCAAGGAAGAGAGAAATGAAAATAGAGAGCGAAGGCGCGCGGCCCAAGCAAGACAGGCTAAGATTAAGCAGTCGGATTGATTTTTTCATTCCTTTCCAGACGATAACTTCCAAATGACCAAAGAATCCGTTCAGAGATTACCGAAAGAGACATGGGAGTCAAGGGATTTCTCCCTTTCTCGAATCATACGAAACAATCATTGAGGAGCGACTGACGAAGGGAATGAGCGCTTGCTGGCTCCGCTCCGGGATGACCCATCTACGGCTCGCCAGGCGAGGAATCCCTGCCCCTCCCAGCCTCTGAAGGGCTGGGTATCCCCACCTTGCTCGCCAAGATGGGTTGCCCATCCCTCCCGCGAAAGCCAGCTCGCGGCTCATTCCCTTCATATGTAGTTATGACAACGATTGGGCGCGCAGATCCGATTTTTCTGTGGAATCAGCGGGTAGGAGGGCATAGCATTCAGGAAAATGGAAAGAAAATCTCCACGAGTCACTGCTGATATCATAATAGTCCTGGAGGGAGGAAAGGTTCTCCTCATCAGGCGAAGAAACCCTCCATACGGATGGGCGCTGCCGGGCGGCTTTCTTGAGTACGGCGAGACACTGGAAGAATGCGCAAGAAGGGAAGCCTTCGAAGAAACAGGGCTTGAGCTAAGAGGGCTCAGGCAATTCGGGACTTACTCGGATCCCGGAAGAGACCCGCGCGGGCATACAGTCTCAACAGTTTTTGTTGCCGAGGCCCAGGGCAAAGCGGCTGCAGGCGATGATGCTGCGGACATTGGGACGTTCTATCTTGATTCGCTCCCCGATGACATAGCTTTCGACCATAGGAAAATCCTGGACGATTTCAAGGCGGGCAGTCAGGGAAATCCGGCGGGTGGACCGGACGATATACGCTAGTGTGCCGTCCCAGAAATAACTTTACGAAATACAGGGCGTTTCATGAGGCAC
>JASEGR010000107.1 GCA_030017955.1 Candidatus Eisenbacteria bacterium | reverse complement strand
GGAGCATCCTGAAGCGTCAGAGGGGCGAGAAGCCCCTATGAAAGTGTCGTGTCCCGGGGGCAAAGACATATACAAGGAATTTCGAGGACACGACACTAGGATAGTCTGAGAAGTCTTCCGTCCGGCGAACCCCGATCCAGTCACGCAGAAAGGGTCTCCCGTTGAAAAGAATCTTCCTCGTTGACGGCTCTCAGCTTGCCTATCGCTCTCACTTTGCGTTCATAAAGAATCCGCTCAGGAGCTCGAAGACTGGAGAGATCACAAGCGCGACATTCGGATTCGCGCGGACTCTGAAGAAGCTGTTGGAGGAGGCCCCGGAATACATAGCCGTTGTTTTCGACAGCAAGGCTCCGACCTTCAGACACGAGCAGTTCAAGGAATACAAAGCCAACCGGCCGGGCATGCCGGAAGAACTGGTGAGCCAGCTTCCGCGAATAAAAGAGCTCGTCGATGCGTTCTCGATTTCATCAATAGAGCTTCCGGGATACGAAGGCGATGACGTGATCGGCACTCTGGCAAAGGCAGCTTCTGACCGGGGATTCGAGGTCGTCATTGTGTCGGGGGATAAGGATCTGCTCCAGCTCGTCTCCCCATCAGTGAGGCTTCTCATCCCGGGGAGGTCAGGAGAAGAGGCCAAGGTCATGGGTGAGGGGGAAGTCCTTGAGAAATACGGCATAAGACCTGACCAGATAGTGGATATGCTTGCCTTGGCCGGTGATGCGACCGATAATGTCCCAGGGGTTAAAGGAATAGGCGAAAAGACTGCTGTAACACTTTTAGTTAAATATGGTTCGGTTGAAGCCATATTTCGTGACGAGCTTGCGGGAGAGAAAGAACGCTTAAGGGAAAGACTGAGGCAAGGGAAGGAAAGCGCGCTTCTGAGCAAGGAGCTTGTCACGATAAAATGTGATGTGCCTGTCCCGGTCGGGCTGGAACAGCTTCAGAGGAAAGAGCCGGACCAGGCCAGGCTTTCGGTCCTCGGCGAGGCGCTCGAATTCAGATGGCT
This sequence comes from Candidatus Eisenbacteria bacterium, assembly GCA_030017955.1. Classification (NCBI taxonomy): domain Bacteria; phylum Candidatus Eiseniibacteriota; species Candidatus Eiseniibacteriota bacterium. Next base: position 6,341 of record JASEGR010000107.1, on the reverse strand, counting down.
CAGGGATTTGGGCCGGAAGAGCGAGAAGATGGAAGGTGCATATGAGATGGTAGATGAGGCAGGGAGAAGCCGGGTTCTCGGGAAGCTCCGCGATGCAAGCGTAGTCTCTGTGGCAGTCCGTTCAACCGCTGAGGATCCTATGAAAGGGGCTGTTCTGGGAATAGCTCTCTCAATCGAGCCCGGAAAGGCATTCTGCTTCTCGCCCCGCCCGGGGGGCGATGAGCTCCATCCGGATGAGCTGAAGATGCTTGGCGAGACGGTCTTTTCAAATCAAGCTTGCGTCAAAGTTGGCCACAATCTGAAGGACGATCTTATTCCTCTTGAGAGGAGCGGAATACGCACCTCCGGCGGGATTTTTGACGTTTCGGTGGCATGCTACCTTCTCAATCCCGGCTCGAGAACCGACATGGATTTTCTCTTAGAGGCAAGGAATCTCGGAAGACTGACGCCGAAAGAGGGCGAGGTGCCTTCCGGCGATCTCCTATATGCGTGTGAGAGGGCCGATTCAGCAATGAGACTTTTCGAGATTCTTAAGCGAGAGCTGCGTCTTGAGAATCTCGAATCGGTTTTCTCTGAGATTGAGATGCCCCTTCTTCTTGTCCTGAAGGACATGCAGATGGCCGGAGTTCACGTCGATACCGGCATTCTGACCGCGATGTCGGCCGAACTCGGAGAAGAGCTTTCGAGGCTGGAAGCCGAGATCTACGAAACTTCAGGCTACAGATTCAATATCAACTCTCCACAGCAGATCGCTGACGTTCTTTTCGAAAAACACAAGCTTCCGCGTGGGAAGCGAACCAAGAAGGGATACTCAACCGATTTTGATGTTCTTGAAGCTCTGGCAGTCAGTTTCGAGCTCCCCCGCAAGATCATCGACTACAGGCAGCTCTACAAGCTGAAGAGCACTTATCTGGATGCGCTTCCCCAGGCAATAAACGAAAGAACGGGCAGAATACATGCCTCATTCAACCAGACTGTGACGACAACCGGAAGGCTCTCATCGAGCGAGCCAAACCTCCAGAATATCCCGTTCAGGGGGGAGCTGGGGAGAAAGATAAGAAAGGCTTTTACCGCAGAGAAACCCGGATGGTCGCTTCTTTCGGCTGACTATTCGCAGATCGAGCTGAGAATTCTTGCTCATCTTTCCCGGGACGTGGAGCTTGTCCGCGCATTCAAGAGCGGCGAAGACATTCATGCAATTACCGCTTCTCGCATTTTTGACGTGCCGGAGTCGCTTGTAAGTGACGACATGCGAGCCAAGGCGAAAGTCGTGAATTTCGGAGTCATTTACGGGATGAGCCAGTTTGGTCTCTCCAGGGAGCTTAGGATAAGCAGAGAGAGAGCCGGCCAGTTCATCCAGAAATTCTTCGAAAGCTACGGAGGTGTGAAGAGATACATAGATATCCTCCTCGAAGATGCCAGGAAGGAAGGAGTCGTGAGGACGATGACGGGGAGAAAAAGGCACGTCCCCGAGATAAGAAGCAAGAATGAAAGGCTCAGGGCTGAAGGGGAGAGAGCCGCAATCAATGCGCCGATTCAGGGTTCTGCAGCAGACATAATGAAAAAGGCGATGATGGATATTTCACGCGAACTCAAGAGGCTCAAGGCGAAAGCGAAGCTCATACTCCAGATTCATGATGAGCTCCTTTTTGAACTGCCGGATGATGAGGCAGACGAGGTAGAGCCCCTCATAAAGAGTCTCATGGAGAATGCAGTTCCGCTTTCTGTCCCTGTTGTAGTCCGGACTGGGAAGGGAAAGAGCTGGTATGACGCGCACTGAGAGGCCCGGCATGAGCATCGTGGTCGGTGTGACAGGCGGAATAGGCGTTGGGAAATCGCTTTTCTGCGAGCTGCTTCGCTCCGAAGGCGGTACGATTATTGACGCAGACAGATTTGGTTGGGAAATTCTCAAGAATGACAGAAACGTGAAGACGGAGCTCCTCGGATGTTTCGGAGAAGGAATAATCGGAGACGACGGAGAAATCGATCGAAAAAAGCTTGCTCTCCTGGTTTTCTCTGACAAGGGGAAACTTAACAAGCTGAATGCAATCGTTCATCCTCGTCTTCTGTCGGGAGTGAGCGAGGAGGTCGCCAGGCTCAGGAAGGAGGGGTGCGCCGTCATCATAGTCGATGCCGCGCTCATTAGTGAGTGGAAGACCGAGAAAGATTTTGATATCATAGTCTTGGTTACTGCCCCGCGGAAAGACAGGATCGGAAGGCTTCTGGAAAAAGGAATGAAAGAAAAGGAGATCTCGGACAGGATCGATTCGCAGACCGGTGATGATGAACGAAAGGAAACGGCAGACCTGATCGTGGAAAACGATGGCAGCATTGAAGACCTTGGGAAGAAGGCGAACGAAGTCTGGAGGAAAATAGTCTTGCTCGGAAAAGGATGAAACACCTTACGTCTTAATGGCTGTCAACTGGCAGCGGGCAATACTGACTAACGGAATTCCAGTGTGCCGTCCACGGAGGAGGAAGATGGTATCCGAAATAAGAAAAAGACTTGAGGATTCAAAGAAGGCGCTTCTCAACCTGCGGGAGTTTCTTTGAGCTGGACTCTGTCGAGAAGAAAATCTCGAATATAGAGAAGGAGATGTCTCTCTCCGGCTTTTGGGAGAGAGAGAACTCAAAAGAGACCATTGAGAGGCTCAAGAAACTCAAAAAGGCGTACGAAAGTTGGAATCAGGCCAATACACGGTGTGACGAAGAGCTTCTTCTTCTCGAATTGGTGGAGCAGGAAAACGACACCGCCTCTCTGGAAGAGATCAACCGTACATCCGCTGAAATTTCCTCGCAAGTTCAACTCCTGGAGCTTGCCTCATTTCTCTCAGATGAAAATGACATCATGGGTGCCCTTGTTTCGATTCATCCCGGTGCAGGCGGAACCGAGTCGCAGGACTGGGCAGAGATGCTTCTCAGGATGTATCTTCGGTGGATTGAGAAAAGAGGCTTTGAGTACTCTGTGCTGGATTATCAGCCGGGGGACGAGGCAGGAGTGAAAGACGTCACCGTTGAGGTAAAAGGCCAGTATGCCTACGGGTATCTCAAATCGGAGAGCGGAGTCCATAGATTGGTTCGTATTTCCCCATTTGATGCAAACAAGAGAAGGCACACCTCCTTTGCCTCCTTGTTTGTGTATCCTCTGCTGGATGACACTGTGAAGGTTGAGATAAGGGATTCCGATTTGAGAATCGACACTTTCAGGGCAAGCGGCGCCGGCGGTCAGCACGTCAATAAGACCGATTCAGCGGTGAGGATAACACATATACCCACGGGCATGGTTGTTCAGTGCCAGAGTGAGAGATCTCAATTCAGAAACAGAGAAAATGCCATGAAGGTCCTGATGGGCCGCCTTTATGTCCACTATAAGGAGGAGGAAAAGAAGAAGCTTGAAAGATTGACGTCTGAGAAGAAAGACATATCATGGGGCAGCCAGATCAGGTCCTACGTATTTCAACCCTACACACTCGTGAAAGATCACAGGACTGGATGGGAGACGAGCAACGTCCAGGAAGTGATGAACGGTGAAATCACTCCTTTCATTGAAAGCTATTTGAAGAGAAAAACGAGTCCCGGAAAGGGTGGCTAGATGAGGCGGTAAGGGCCGGAGAGAACAGTCGAATTTCCTGGAAGGAGGAGAGCATATCTTGGGAGAAAGTTTCCTGAATCCGCTGATTTTCAGACAGTACGATGTGAGAGGGATTGCCGAAACCGACTTGAACGACGAGGCGATGGTCACTCTTGGCAAGGCGTATGGGACGTACATGGGGAAGAAGGGGCTCCTGAAAGTCTCCCTTGGGAGGGATGTGAGGCCAAGTTCGGAAAGGATCTCGCGGAGTCTGAAAGAGGGTGTTCTTTCCTGCGGGTGCGATGTCATTGACATAGGAATTGCGACAACTCCGCTCCTTTACTTTTCGATAGTCAGTCTCGGCGTTGACGGCGGAATGATGGTGACCGGCAGTCACAATCCCAGGCAGTATAACGGTGTGAAACTCTGCCAGGGCCTTTCCAGCATCTACGGTGAAGAGCTTCAGGTTTTGAGGAAGATTGCAGATGAGGGAAGCTTTTCAACCGGCAGCGGAAGAGCTCGCGAGACCTCGGTTCTTGACAGGTACGTTGATGAAATAAAAAACAGGATTGTACCCTCATCAAGACTGAAGGTGGGCATTGACTGCGGGAATGGAACCGGAGGACCGGTTGCAGAGAGAGTTTTTGGTGCCCTGAAGCAGGATGTGATTCCGATTTTTTTTGAGCCGGACGGGAGGTTTCCAAACCACCTGCCGGACCCGACTGTGGATGAAAATATGAGAGTTCTTTCAAAGGCGGTTGTTGATGGTTCTGCCGATCTCGGAGTAGGTTTCGATGGAGATGCCGACAGGATCGGGGCCGTGGACGAGAGGGGGAGAATGGTGAGAGGTGATCAACTTCTTGCCATATTTGCAAAAGATGTCCTCTCGAGGAAGAAGGGGGCGAAGATAGTACTCGATGTCAAGTGTTCTCAGGGACTTGTGGAGGAGATTGAAAAGTGGGGCGGCATTCCGATTATGTCAAGAACCGGGCACGCCATAATAAAAGCAAGAATGAAGGAGGAAGGTGCGCCGGTAGGAGGAGAGTTGTCCGGCCACATGTTTTTCGCGGACAGCTACTACGGTTTTGATGACGGGATATACGCTGCGGCCAGGCTTGTAGAAATCCTGTCCAGGTCCGGGAAGAGGCTCTCTCTTATGGTAGATGAAATCCCGCACTATTTCTCAACGCCTGAGATTTGGATTGACTGCAGCGATGAGGAGAAATTCGAGGTCATTGAGAGACTCAAGAAGTTCTTCAGTGAAAGATACAAGGTAATAGACATTGACGGGGCAAGAGTCATTTTCGAGGATGGGTGGGGTCTTGTAAGGGCATCGAATACTCAGCCCGTTCTTGTTCTCAGATTCGAGGCTAAGTCCGAAGAAAGGCTCGCACAGATAGAATCGCTTTTCAGGGATAAGGTTCGCGAACTGGGCGGAGCTGCGGTGAAAATCCGGGAGACCTGAGCCCTAGAGTATTCTCAGAGCCCGGCTGAATCTTGTGAGGGACTCGGAGCCTTTGTCAGTCAGGGCGACGATGTCCTCAATCCTCACGCCGAATCTGCCGGGGATGTAGATTCCCGGCTCTATGGAGAAGGTCATCCCTCTACGGAGTCTTTCGGCGGAGGAGTTCACAATGTACGGCTCTTCGTGTCCCCTGAGACCGATTCCGTGACCGGTTCTGTGAGTAAAGAACTCTCCAAACCCCCTCTTGTCGATTGAATCCCTGACGGCGCTGTCGATCTGAAATGCTTTGACAGAGGGTTTCGATTTCGCTCTTCCAATTCGGTTTGCCTCAAGAACAATCCCGTAGATTTCCAGGAACTTCCTTTCTGGCGGTCCCACATGGTACGTTCTCGTGATATCGGAGTTGTACCCCTTGTAGGTACCTCCAATGTCCAGAAGAAGCGGTTCGAGCCTCCTGAGCTTTCGTGCCCCGGAATTGTGATGCGGAATCGCCGAATTGGGACCTGAGGCTACAATAGCCCAGGGCTCATCAAGGCCGCTCCTGCCCAAAGCGTCGAGTATGATAGCCGCTATCTCTTCTTCCCTCATTCCAGGGGTGATAACCCTTAGGGTGGAGGCAAGCACATTCTCGGTCAGACGGGCGGCTTTCCTCATAAGCTGAAGCTCCGCCGGCTCTTTGACGGACCTGAGGCGGCTCATGACCGGAGAAGCGGAGACGAATTGAACGCGCCTGAGTACTCCGGTCATTTCCAGCTGATGGCAACTCCAAAGCTCGTCTCCGACGGCCGTTCTTCCCCGTCCTGAACCATAAGCTTCGAGAATATCGACCAGAGGGAAAATAGGGTTCTTCCCGTCCTCCCACGTGAAGATCAGACAAGAATCGGTGGAGGATTTTATGAAGTCCTTTTCCAGGGTAGGGGCAAGGAAACAGGGAATACCTTTTCTCGGAACCACGAAAAGGAACAGCCGTTCGCTCTGCGTTTTCTTGATCCCGGTTAGATAGAGAAGATCGGCTGATGGCGGAATCAGAAGGCAGTCAAGCTCAAAATCCTTCAAAAGCCGCCGGGCGCGCTTCACGCGACCCATATAGTCTATGTTTCTCACTTTTCTGACACTAGCATAGAATCTACGGGGCGTCAATCCGATCAATGCATTTTGCACTGGGAATATTTGTTGCACTGATTGGGTTTGAAAGGATGATTGTGTGAAGATAACAGGACTTTCCCCGAAATTTGATCTGTAGTTTTTCGAATTGATGTATTACCAGCAGGTTAGCCTGATTACGAACTGGAATTGGTGAATTTT
>JASEGR010000106.1 GCA_030017955.1 Candidatus Eisenbacteria bacterium | reverse complement strand
CCCCCAACAGAGGACACAAACCGTAATTTATGGCGCTCGATACCACGTTCATGCAAGTTTATGCATAAAGCAGGTTAGGTCTCCGGAACTAGATTCACCGATTGCGAAATTTGAGGGCAAGGGAGAAAACAGGGTAGAGAAGCTGAGATATGATGAGAAAGCGGGACTTCTTTACATCAACAAAGGCCAATACTTTGAAGGCGTACCGCAAGCTGTGTGGGGTTATCGGGTTGGCGGCTTTCAGGTCTGTGACAAATGGCTGAAAGACAGGAAGGAACGAATATTATCGCTTGATGAGATACAGATCTATTGCAGGATCGTCACAGCAATTGGAAAGACCATCGAGATACAAAAGCTAATTGATGCACTCTATGATGATTTGGAACGAGGGATCTGACAATCCGAGAGATTCCCAGGATTTTGCCTGTTGCAGATGGCTGCATCTGTGCTTCCCGCGACGTAAGTGAGGGTGCAAACCCAGAGGGTGAAGAGTGAAAAAGTACCTGGTTCTCACACTTGTGCTTGTGCTGCTTGTGCTTGACTGGGCTGCCTTGCACGATATCTTGAAGGGGGAATCCGATTCGCGCGCTGAGGTTGCTGTGCTTGCCGTGAGCGCCATACTGCTTGCGGCAATTGCAGTGCCAAGCTGGAAGCGCCTCGGGCAGAAAAGTAGAAGCGGCAGGTGACCTCAGGGGGCAAGCATGTGAAGCCAAGAACGACTGCTGATGTTCTCGACCTGATGGGCTCTTACATAGCTTCCTCCGCGCTCAATGTCGCCCTTGAGGTTGGGCTCTTCTGGCTTCTTAAGGAGCGGCCGGAAACCACAGAGAGTGTTGCCCGGTCTTTGCACATCCCGTCAAATCGCTGCCGGTACTGGCTTGAGCTTCTGAGAGGTATGGGGCTTCTTGACCGCGAAGGCGCAGCGTATTCCGTCTCTCCGGATGCACGCACTGCTATTCTTGACGCATATAGCAAGGAAACCTGGATGCACCTTGCCGAAGAGGAGCGTGAGCGCTACCCGGCAGGACGGGATCTTGCTCTTCACATACGCCGGCCCGGCACGGTCTGGGCAACCCAAGGCCTCGAGCCTCCCGACTACGTCAAACAGATGGAGGAGAGCATAGACCGGGCGCGCAGTTTCACCCGCATGCTCTACGAAATTCACAAGCCTCTCGCAGAAGAAGTTGCCGGCAGACTAGATCTGACCGGAGTGAAGAAGCTGATGGATCTTGGTGGTGGTTCCGGCGCCGTGTCACTGGCCCTGCTGCGCCGGAATCCTCAGCTGGCATGCGTCGTTGTGGACATAGAGAACGTCTGCGTCGCCGGACGCGAATTAGCCGCTGAGAATTCCATGCAGGAACGGATCGTCTATCATTCAGCCGATATCATCAAGGACAAACTGCCCTCAGACTTCGATATGGTGCTTGAGTGCGACGTCGGCATCTATGACGAGGCACTGTTCAGAAAGGTCCGGGATGTCTTGAACCCTCAAGGCCGTTTTGTGATTGTAGGTGAATTGGCGCGAGAGGAGGGTGTTGCGCCACTTTCGCGTCTGGACCATGCTTTCTGGCGTTCGCTTGACGACCTGGATTATGAGGTTGTCACCGTGCCTCTGGTCCATGCCAGGCTTGCAAAGGTTGGTTTTCATCCTATCTCGGAAGAAACCTTGCAGAACGGCGGGGTTGTCATCCAATCCGGGAAATGAAGGAAGACAATTCTCTCGGTTGAGGCCAATCTCGAAACTACATGTGCTGGTTCAGACGGGCATGGGTTCTTCTCTTTCCGTCCCCAATCCCGGACAATATTGACATGGAAAACATCTTTTGTTAAGTTGAAATCCAAGTCCTGCGAACAAAGGAGGTGAGGGAATAATGGAGAAGAAAGTGGGCCATGTGGTAGGCTATTTCTCCCACGTAGGAGTCGCCGCAATCCTCCTTTCAGATGATTCTCTCTCTGTTGGTGATGTTATTCACTTCAGGGGTCACACGACAGATTTGGAGCAGACTGTCGAGTCAATGGAAATCGATCACAAGCCTATCGAAAAAGCAGCAAAAGGTTCTGACGTGGGGATAAGAGTAAAGGACAGGGTCAGGCACAACGACGCAGTGTACAAGATAATCCCCGACTGAAAACAGAGTTTCCATTTGAGGCAACGAAACTCTCAAGTGCGCGGATCCTCTTGGCGAGCGGCATCTAACCTCAAGGCGATACCTGGCAGAGGGCAACTGGCGGGATAAACTCAAAGCTTCTCTGAAGGCCGGAGCCTCCAGAGAAGCCGAATAAGAACTCGCAGCGACAGATCTTCCTAGCGAAGCAGGCTGATCGAAAACCCTACCTGTAGAGTGCCTTGATAGCGCCCCAGTTCGGTTTGCCCGCAGGAGTAGGTCCGACATAGACCAGCTTCACCGCATCAGCATTCACAAGCTGCTTCGAACACTTCGCGCCTGCTTGCCGCTCACTTCAGGCATCCGGACAGCTTGGAAAAAGTTGTTTGACATCAAAAAATCCATTTGCTAGGTTCCGGGTGCAAGTCCCATTTCTGAAAATTATGTGAGAGCGAATAGAATAGAGTCGGCCATGTGGCGCCCAATTCTTCCCATGCAAAAATTGATTCAGTTCTCCGTGACCCCAAATGCAGTTCATAGCTGATTTTCACCTCCACTCCAGATTCAGTCGCGCGACAAGCAAGGATATGGATGCGCCGACGATTGCGCGCTGGGCACGGCTTAAAGGTATCAAGGTCGTCGGAACAGGTGACTTCACCCACCCAACCCATCTCGCGTCACTCAAAGCACGGCTCGAATCAGACGGCAGTGGTCTCTATCATTCGAGAGAAGGGGACAATTGGACCAAGTTCATTCTCACCGGCGAGGTGAGCAACATTTTCTCGCAGGGCGGAAAGGTGAGAAAGATCCACACTCTTATTTTCGCTCCCAGCTTTCAGGTTGTGGATGCAATCAATGACAGACTCGCCCGGCTCGGGAAGCTATCGTCGGATGGCAGGCCGATTTTTGGTTTCCCGGTGAAGGACCTGGTGAAACTTGTGCTGGATGTCTCTGAGGCCTGCCTGGTAGTGCCAGCTCACGCGTGGACTCCCTGGTTCTCGCTCTTCGGGGCAAACTCAGGATTTGATTCAATCGAAGAATGCTTTGGAGAGGAAGCACGTCATATCCATGCAATTGAAACGGGGCTCTCATCCGATCCGCAGATGAACTGGAGACTCTCGTGTCTTGATGAGATAACACTGATATCAAACTCAGACGCTCACTCCCCGAGCAAGATAGGAAGAGAAGCGAATGTTTTTGACTGTGACTTGAGCTACGAAGAGATTACGAGCGCGATAAGGAAGAAGGACAAAAAGAAGTTCGTCTACACCATCGAGTTTTTTCCTGAAGAGGGGAAATATCATTTTGACGGACACAGGGCCTGCGGAATTCTCTTTTCTCCCGAGGAGAGTAAGAAGCACAATCTTATTTGCCCACGCTGCGGAAGGAGACTGACCCTCGGCGTGATGCACCGCGTCAACCAGCTTGCGGACAGACCGCCCGGGTTCATTCCTCAAAACGCAATCCCGGCAAGACACCTTGTCCCTCTTGTCGAGATCGTTGCTGACTGTCTGAGTCTTGGAGTTGGGTCAGCCGCAGTAGAAAGAGAGTACGAGAGAATCACCATGGCCGGCGGAAATGAATGTGAAGTCCTGCTCAGTCTGGATGAGAGTGGCCTGTCGAGAATAGCGTCACCGCGGATAGTGGAAGGAATCTTGAAAGTGCGGCGAGGAGAAGTCAACGCAGTCCCGGGCTATGACGGAGTATTCGGGAAAATAAGCATATTTGGAAAGGAGGCCGTGCTCGAAAAGCTGGAGACAGTCGCCGCACAGACATCCTTGTTTTGAAAAACCACTCCTTTCTGCAGACAGCTTCTTTTCCCGATGCCCACGGTTGTGAGCTCGAACAGATACGCTTATGAAAAACAAGAATCCCCTGGCTCCCCATGCAGATGAACTCAGAGCCATGAGAAACGAGCTCTCGTCCTTGAGGGCTTCGATCGAATCCCTCTGCCATAAACGTGAGAACGAGATTTTCTATGCGCTGAAAAGGAGAGGTTTCGCTTTTCAAAGTGCCAATCCCACGGAAAGGCTTCTTTCCGGACCCAACCGTTCCCCGGCTGCCGAAGAGGCGCTTTACGAGAAACTCAAGAAATACTCATTCAGACTTTTTGTAAGGGACGTTGTAGCAAGGGAAAAGCCGTTCAAAATATCCGAGGTTACGAAATACTCCACTAGAGAGACTTCAATCAGGTACATCGCTTTCCTCCGGTCTCTCGGAATTGTAGAGAAGGTGGGCGCCGACAGGTTCTCTTTGTCTTCGCATTCTGTTTACAACTTCGGTGACACGTTTGAATGGTTTGTTGCAAAACTGTTTGAGAACGAGTTTCACGTTCCATCTGCCTGGGGAGTAAAGCTCAAGGAGACGAAATCCGGCGGAGACTTCGACGTCATTGTCTTTATTGAGGGCAACCTCGTCTATGTGGAGGTGAAATCGTCCCCTCCGAAGCACATTGAGCAGAATGAAGTTGCCGCATTCTTCAACAGAATAGATGACTTGAAGCCAGATCTTTCCATTTTTGTAGAGGACACAAGGTTGAGGATGAGGGACAAGATAGTGGTGATGTTTGAAGAAGAATTGAACAGGAGAATGACACCCGGGAAGCGGACCCGCTACCGGATGAACAGAGTTCTTGGCGAGATATTCTCTTTTGAAGGAAAGATCTTCATTTCAAACAGCAAGCCGGATATTGCTTCGAACCTCGGAGTTTGCATCCAGAGCCTGCTGAGAAGGGGGGCTCCTTAAACGACCGGAGACCGCGCCTTCCCGTTGATTGCCGGCTTCTTCGCAGAGCCGAACGACAATCCGGCAAGGTAGAAGTCGGACCTTGCTCACACACAGACCGACAAACTGCCCTACTTCATGTATGTGGGCGGATTTTTCTTCGCAGCCTCTACTGCTGCCATCATTTTTGCAAGAGTATCCGGGTCCCTCGCCATTTTCTCGACAAATTCTCCCGCAACAGTTGTGTCTGCGACAACTTTTTCGGAGAGTTTATCAATGGCAAGGGGATGAGCGAACAGTTTATCGATGAGTTTATCCATGGTTGCCGTGTCGGCTACCATCCTCTCGATTGCTTCTTCTTGAAGGGTGGTGTTTGAAAGGATGACATCAATTGGATCCTTCTTCGAGCAGCTTGCCAGGAGGGCGCCTATCAGCAGAGCTCCGCCCAGAACGGGAAGAAAATACTTCTTCACGCGATTCACCTCCTTTTCTCACAAGCACAATTCTTCTTATTTCCAATAGTTGATACAGTATTCCGGTCGCGAAGTCAAGCAACCGCCTCAGTTCAAGTCTCTTGCCTCGCAAATTGCTCACGGAGAAGACGCTCGATGTACTGAGTATGTTGCCGCTCGTGCTCAAGCAGCCGCCTCAAGACTTTCTTCGCCGTCCATTGTTCCCCGAGGTTTCTCTGGCGCGGCGAGCACCATTTCTTCGGCACGTACACATTCCTCCGCTGTGCCGGCGTGAGGGAAAGGAGGCCGTTTGAGGCAATCTTCCGGGTCTGAGCCAGAAGCTTAAAGGGGTTCCTCGAAAGCCCCCCTTTGGGCTCCCGGATCTTCCGTTCGAGGCGTGAAATATACCAGATCTCGCACACAGCAATATGACAAAGAGTGTTCTGGATCGACCGGGGTTCGCCGCGCGGTTTCCTCCGGATGAGGGCGGCCGGCAAATCACAAACCAGCTTCAACAGGTCCTCCCGGTTCCAGGACATACGGCGAAGGCACATTTGAATATCTCTACTCGTGACACTCTCACGCTCGGGCTGAAACAGAGCAGCTGTTCCGCCGGCAATCCATGGATCCTGATTGCGAACCGCTTCCGCAATCATTGGATTGATCTCGTTGATACTCGGGCAAAATGCTCGCTGACCGTGAGCGCGAAGCCATTTGCTATAAGCCACAATTTCTTCTTTGATCTTTGCAATTGCCCGCGTTTGATTCCTGGCAGTCCGGTTACAACCCAGAAGGCTGCCGAGGACATGCGCCATGCACCCGCCGGTCCCCACATCAAGGAAAATGTTGTAACTGCGTTTCATGTGTCTATCCTCCGTATTCAAACCAGTTTTGTTCCAACATAAGCCGGTCCACGAACGATGTCAAATGCTCCAGCGGCCGCTGAATAGAATTCAGATATTCTCTTCGCACGGCAGCGAAAACAGTTGAAGGATTGAGTTCACCGGTTGCCACAGGAGCACGTCCTGCTGAAGCAAGGGGACGGACCAACGAGGGATTCACACCGAGCGCCGCTAACCGGATTGGCGCTCCGCACGGTACATTCTTCGTGGGCACCAGCTCCGACCAAACAGAGAAATGAGTGCCTCGGACGTCGACGAGAATGAAAGCGGGTATACAGAGACTATTGCTTAGAAATGTTCAATAACTCTCTTTTCAATATTGGAATTATCTGAAAGAGATCTCCAACGATTCCATAGTCAGCTTTCTTGAAAATAGGTGCATTTACATCCCTGTTTATTGCAATAATTACTTTTGATGTTTTCATTCCTGCAAAATGTTGAATGGCACCAGATATTCCGCAGGCGATATACACTTTTGGACTTACCGTTTTCCCGGTCTGCCCAACTTGCATAGACTGTTTAGCATAACCAGAATCGACAGCCGCCCTGGAAGCTCCGATCGCAGCACTGAATTCCCTCGCAAAATCTTCCAGCAAGGCAAAATTCTCTTTGCTTTTCATTCCCCGGCCGCCGGAAATAATGATGTCTGCTTCCGTTAGATCTATCTCCTTTGTTGCACTCTTCAACACTTCTCTTACTCTCGTTAGAAGAGGAATCTCAACAGCGTTGAAAGCCTTAACCAACGGGCTTGTTCTATTTTCAGCCTTTCTTAGGGTTATCGAGTTGGGCCTTAGAGAATAAACCCTGCAATTACCTTTCAACACAACTTCTGCAATGATTTTTCCTCCATACATTGGCCTCTTCGCTTTTGAGTTTTCAATGTCTATGGAAATGCAATCTGTTGCCATTGGCGCCTTCAATTCAGCGGCAACTCTTGGCAGTAAATCACATCCTTGAATGGTATGCGAGCCAATAAAGGTTGAAATGTTATTTGTTCTAACAATCTCCGCCAAACATTTTGCATACAAGTGAGCATTGTATGGCTTCTCCTCAAGACCAGGAATGTGTACTATCTCATTTGCTCCATATTCTGAAAGTTGGTCAACAAAATGGTCAACATTCGAAGCGGCCACAATCGTAGTTACAATCAGGGAGGAATCCTTATTATTGTATGAATTGACCAAACTTAGGATCTCAAAACTGGCTTTCTTTATCTTGGCGTCCTTCAATTCAACATAGATTCCAATGTTGTTCATACTTTCACCTGTCCTAATCTCCTCAAATTGTGTGCATGAGCTAGTGTCGTGTCCCGGAAGTTCCTTGTCTATGTCTTTGCCCCGGGACACGACACTTTC
>JASEGR010000105.1 GCA_030017955.1 Candidatus Eisenbacteria bacterium | reverse complement strand
AGCATACAGCAGGCACGTCTATATGTCAAGATATTAATGACGCACTACACTAGCTCGTTCTCCGCTATTTCAACAGATAGCTCAGCTTGAACCTGAGAACCCTGCCATCCTGTCGAATCTTGTCCCCCAGATGTTCATCTCCGGCCGCGTTGTAGTATTCCTGATCGAAGAGGTTATGGCAGGTCAGAGAGAGCTCAAGATTCCGGACCATCCCCCTGCTCAAAATGCCTACGGTGGTTATGTAGTACGGATCTATGTCTATGTCCGGCCTCTTCCCTTTTCGCTTGTCAGAATAATTCTCCTTCAGGCTGATTTTCAGCTTGTCTCCGTGTATCGGGATAACGATACCGGCAGTCGCCATGGCCACAGGGACATTGGCCAGCTTCTCATCTGCTTCCCTGTCTTTGGAATTCTGAAGCGCGGAGCTCGCAAATCCTTCCCATCCGTTGCCAAACCTCCACCTCAGGGAAAGCTCAATCCCCTGCGAGACTATGGCAGATGAATTCTGATATTGAAGCATTGAGTCCGGGGTCATGACTTGATTGATGAGATGGTATATCGAGTTGTGGTAGAGAGAGAGCTGTCCGTTTACGGATTTTCCGATCCACTGCTCCCATATTCCTTCCCAGGTCCTGACTTTCTCAGGATCCAATCCGTCGTTTCCAATCTGGGTCATTTCGTCTGTATAGTATTTTTCGTAGATGCTCGGGGCTCTGAATGCTTCTCCATACAGAAGTTTGACTGTACTCTGACGAAACGGCTTGTAGATAAAGGCCGCCCTCGGATCGGCAACGCCTCCAAAAACAGGATAATCATCATAATGGCAGCCCACGGTTATGTTCAGATTACCCCTGAGCCTTAGCTCCTGCTGAAGGCAGAGTGCCCAGAAACTGTACGAGTAACGTCCGTCAGGAAGGCCGTCAACCCGGCGGCGGTCCTGGTCAAGATAGTTCAAGGCGGTCTTCAGTCGATGCCGTTGGTACTCTCCTCCCAGGGTCAATCTGTTCCCACGAGCAATGTCCCAGGTGTAATTGCTCTCAACTCCTATCCAATCACCCCAGGCCCCCTCTTCGCTAAAGTAATGACCGGGTTCATCCGCATAAATCCAGAGGCCTTTGTACACCATGTTGTCATAGTAGAGCTTGCCCGATATCCCTTTGTCGGCACTGATGGGATGGACCACGTTCATCTCAACAAAGTTCCTGCCATCAATGGTTCGTGTGCGGTCATCACCGAACGTCGTTTCGTAGGAGCCCGTTGGGACTCCCTTGGTCCTCGACGACAGTTTTGCGAATATGGAGACCTCTCCATAGGAAATTTGCCCGAGAAACGACTTTGAGCGGTCGTAATCAGCGCCGCGGGTAATACCGTCGCCAACCAGCCCATCGTATTCTTCGAAATACAAGTCGTCTCCCTTTGTATCCATCAGTGATAGGGAGCCTATGGCCCGAAGGCCGTTTCCAAAGTTCTTTCCACCAATCAAGATACCTTTCTTCATGCCAAAACTGCCGGTCTCATTCGACAGCTTGAGTCCCTGTAAATCTTCAACCCCGTAGGTGATGACATTGACAACGGCAAAGAAGGCATTGGTTCCATAGAGTGCAGAGCCCGGGCCCCTGACAATCTCTATCCTCTTCACAAGGTCAAGGTCGATCCCGGAGTCAGTCCCTATCAGGTTCGAACCTATCCAGTTGTCGTTCATGACATGGCCGTTCATGAGAAGCAGGATTCTTGTGGAGTAGTCACCCAACCGGGCAAACCCTCTTACTCCGACGTACTCATAGTTTCTGTCGTAGATGGCATCGAATCCGGCCACATCCCTGAGAACATCCGCAAGGGTCTGGCAGCCATAGTTCCTTATGTCGCTGTCAGTGATGATAGTCACGGAGGAAGGAGCGTCAGTCAGGCTCTGTTCATACTTTGAGGCGGCTACGACCTTGACTCCCCGAAAGAGGAGTTCTTCTCCGGCTATCGCCCTCCCACTCTCCTCGGCTTCGGACGTAACGCTTCCGCAGAGAGACAGCATCACAAGGAGAAAGACAGGGACCAGGAATATTCGGTTCTCAGTCATGTCTGATACCTCCGATATCTGCCGGTTGATTTGACGCAAAAATAGCCCGTTGGGCCCATGCAAATAGACCCTATTCAATCTATCGGCTGGAAAGTTGAAAGCGTGACAACGTGTTATTTGTCAAGGCGCAAGGAAGGCATGGGCAGATGCGCGGCGGTTTCTATCGGAACCGGCCCCTCTGATCCGGCTGTGCGCAGAGTCATCGCCAAAACAGGTGCGTTGTCTGGCGCACATTGTTCCTGCGATTCAAAAACAGGAAGTGGGGGTCCAAGAGACAAACCTCACTTCCGGTAATCCGACCTGGTTGGTCGCGAACCAGAGATTGGCTAGTTATATTGGTTGAAGTAGTTCTCTAGTCCGATGTCGGCCACGAAATCCCAGAAGAGATCATGGAGACACTGGGCATTAAGCCCCCATTGCAGGAAGTAATGATCGTACGCTTGCTGACAGCTGACCGGCGTGGAGTTCGCGACAACTGGCAGAAACATAACCATCATAACGACGACAACAAAGGCTTCCTTCATTTCAAACTCACCTCCTCCTGAATAACCTTGACTCCCTCTACCGTCAGGCTTTCCGCCTCGGCTGGCAGAAAGCTGCCCTTGGAGAACTTCGCCAGAACTACAATCTTAGGATTCGTACCTTTAGTCATCATTCTTTGATAGCTGACCAAGACGTTTCCTTTTCTCGTATCCCAGAGATAAGGGGACGATTCAGATTCGGTGAAGAAAATCCCCTCGCTCGTGAATGTCTTTTTGTTTTTCAGCCGAATGACAAAACGACTCTGCGGCGCAAAAAGGAGTTCCATTTTCTTGGGCATTAGGATGCCAAAGAAATGATAATCACCTGGCTCATCAGTCATAAGCAAGTACATTTGCCCAATGATAAGCTTTGCACCAGGAACATTTCTTGCTGCTCTTATTTTGTCGATCTTGTCATCCGATACCTGCGTGGCATAGAAAACTTTCCAACCTTCTGGGCTTTGCCAATCTACAAACTTCTTCTTAGCAAACAGACTGGTTGGCATCAGCACAAGGAGAACAACCAACCCACTGTGAACTGACCTTTTCACAACTATTCACCTCTTCTTCCTGGCATTCTGACGCGAAAAGGTGTGAAGCGCTGCCATCAGAGAAGCTATCTCACAAGATAATTTGCTATTCCTACCATATCTTTCTTGCGAAAATCTTGTCAAGGTAATTTATTCTGCCCACATTAGTCTTTGCCGAATTGACCCACGGGGCTTTTGTCGCGACTCGTATATAATGCTTCGACCAGGCCTTCGGATCGCAGCGACAAAAGTGAAAGCCTGGCAGTACAGAATTTGCCAGGCTTTCTGAGCAGGGGCTGCGTCCAGGCCTATCTGATCATTTGTCTTTTTCGAGGATGCCCATGCCGCTCCGGTCTGGATATGCCGGTCTCGCTGCCGGTTTGAACGGATTGCGCGCGATCTCGTCCATCATCAGCTTGATTGCGGCATCGAGCTGAGGATCCTTTCCGCCTACCATCAGGGCCGGGTCATCAACGACCTCAATGTCCGGATCAACTCCGTGCCCTTCAATGCCCCATGTACCATCTGTCTTGTAGAATGCAAATGTCGGAACGCTCGTGTACCCGCCGTCAATCAGCCTCGGGTTTCCGCTCATGCCGACCAGACCGCCCCAGGTTCGCGTACCGATCAGTTTGCCCAGACCGGCTTTCCGGAAGGAAAACGGGAAGTAGTCGCCGCCCGAGCCGGCGAGCCCGTTTATCAGCATGCACTTCGGCCCGTGCTGCGCATGTGCCGGCCACGGGATATTCTCGTCGGTGTGACGGCTTGACCAGTAGTTGAACACGGGCCGGTTGAGAAGCTCTATGAACCGATCCGGAATCTGCCCACCGCCGTTCCACCTTTCATCAATGATGAGAGCTTCTTTGTTGATCTGGCCGTAGAATTGTCGCACTAGCTCGTTCTGTCCTTCGATTCCGGTGTCGGGAACATAGATATAGCCCACCTTGCCGCCGGTCTTATCGGCCACATAAGCCCTGTTTTTGTCCACCCATGCACGGTAACGCAGAGCAGATTCGCTGCCGCGCAATTCTATCAGCACGCGGCGGGATGAATCTCCAACAGTGGGCTCCCCACTTACGGTCAGCGTGACCGTCCGGCCCGCCAGACCTTGAAATGCAGCCCATGGATCTTTGGCTGTATCAATGGGTACGCCGTTAACGGCGAGCACGTAATCACCGGTCTTGATTCCCGATCCTGGCTGGCTCAGCGGGCCTCTGGCATCCACGTCCCAGGGGTCACCCTCGATAATTCTCGAAATCCGGTACGCGCCATTTTGAAGCTCGAAGTCACAGCCAAGCATACCGACTGAGACGCTCGGAGCCTTTTCGTTATCGCCTCCCCAATAGTACGCATGGCCCACATTGAGCTCTGAAATCATTTCTCCAATGACGTAGCTCACGTCCTCGCGGGAGGCGCAGTCATCGAGCATGACCCCGTAACGCTTGCGGACCGCTTCCCAATCGACTCCGTGCATATTGGTGGCATAGAAGAAATCGCGCTGGATGCGCCACGTATCAGTGAAAATCTGACGCCATTCTTGCCGTGGATCGGCGTCAAACTTCATTCCTGATGTGGAAATCACGGATTCGATTCTCTGTTCGGGCCTGGCATCAACTATTCCCATCGCCTCACTCTTGACGATGAGCAGTTTCTTCCCATCAGCCGACATGGCGAAATCCCGGACATCCGTCATGACCGTCTTCTCTTTATCCTTCTCTTCGTCCAGATCGAGAAGATGAATCGAAGCTTTGACCCCGGAGTCTTCCGCATCTCCTTCCTGTACACGCATGTAGATGAGCTTCCCTGCATCATTCACACTCAGGCGTAAGAAGCTGCCGCGTTCGACCGGAAGGAGAATTGTCCTGTGCTCAAAACCCTCAAGGTCAATCTTGATCGGCTCGCCCGCCTTCTTCTCCTCGGCGCCGGCCGGTTTTTTCTCCTCAGCGTCGCCCGGCTTCTTCTCTTCGGCATCGCCCGCCTTCTTCTCCTTGTCCTTGGACTCTCCCTCATCCTTCTTCTTCTCGTCGTTCTTGTCCTTCACTTTGCTGGTGTCAGTCTTGGCCGCACCTTTGTCCTCGCCCCACTTTTCGTCGTCGCTCTTAGGAGCAAGAGGAGAGGTGATGTCGCTCCTGAGCGGAACGGTGTAAAGGCGATCAGTTTGGTCGTAGACCCATGACGAGCCTTGATCGTCATAGGTCGGCGAACTGAAATCACGCTGGCTCGCGAAGTAAAGATACTTACCCTCACGGTCGAATGTCGGCCAGGTATCGTTGAACATCCCGCTTGTCACTGTGTGTTTTTCGTCTTTCACGACATCGTAAAGCCGCACAAAGGCAGGCATTCTCATGGACTCTACAATGGAGTAGGCCATCCAGTTCGAGTCGTTCGACCAGCTCACACGCGCCCCTCTCCCGCCAACTCCGCTCGCCGTGCGGTCAACGACTCTCGTTTTCCTGCTCTCGATGTTGAGAAGGTACAGAGTATTGGTCTGGTCCCAGAAGGAAATCCACTTGGAGTCAGGAGACCATGTCGGATCGTACAAGAACCCTTTTCCAAGCGTGGTGACCCGGCGTGTGCTGCCGGCTCCGTCCGACTGAGTAATGTAGAGTTCGTACGCGCCGGAAGAATCTGAAAAATAAGCGATCCACTGGCCGTCGGGACTCCAGGCAGGATCGCGTTCGGCAATGCCGCTCGTCCGGTTAAGGTCTATCGGTGACCCCTTCTTGGCGGGGAGCGTCCAGATGTCGCCCCTTGCCTCAACCACTGCGCGCTTCCCGGTCGAGGAAATATTGCGATTGAAGATGAAGTCCTTGGCGTCAACGGTCTGGACCCGGATTTTCGGTCTGTCGCCGGGAATGGTGACTCTTACAGTCCGCACGCCCTCGCCTCCAAGGTCGAGAAGCTGGAGGTCCGGGCCGTACTGGAACACGATTTCCCCCTGTCCGGTCGAACCGGGTCCGATGGACGGCCACTTCACGTCAAAGTCCTTGTACGCAGTGACCTGACGGCGTTTTCTTGTTTTCGTGTCATAAAGCCAGATATTGAGGCGGTGTTCAGGACCGCCGTCCGAGAGATAGTAGATGCGGTCGCCGTTCCACATCGGCTGGGTATCAGTTCCTTCCCAGTCAGTGATCTTCTTTGATGTGTTGTCCTTGAGATTGAAAAGCCAGATGTCAGTGGCCATTCCGCCGCGATACCGTTTCCAGGTGCGAAAATCCGCCGTATGCGGTGTGTATGCCAGCCATTTGCCATCGGGGCTGATTGCAGCGTTCGCCCCGTAAGGAACCGGCAATTTCTCCGGCAGCCCTCCTGATGCGGGCACGGTGAAAAGCTCGGTCGCACGCGGATATGTTTGCATACCATATGCGAAGAAGATCAAGCGGCCGTCCGAAGTCCAATCGTCCAAAACTTCCGCCGTCGGATGATGAGTGACACGTAGCGGGATCCCGCCGGTCACAGGAATTGTGTAGATATCCTTGTTCCCATCATAGTTGCCGACAAATGCGATGGTGCCTCCATCAGGGCTGAACTTCGGGAACATTTCCTGGCCGGGAGGACCTGCAAGCGGTGTTGCCACGCCTCCCGCCTTCGGAACAAGCCAGAGGTCATTCGCATAGAGAAAGGCGATATGGGTTGCGCTCACATCCGGATAGCGCAGCATTCCGGCGTGCGGCTCGACTGCAGTAGCCGGTGTTCCAAAAACCGACAAAAGAACTACCAAGAGAATCACGGTGCAAAGGTGCTTTCCCAACATCTCTCTACCTCCCGGGGTAAACCGCATGAAACCAGGGCTCAATATCCCTTTTACGAGTGAACCAGAAGACTGGTTTCATTTTGCTCGTGGATCGTCGTGCATTATGCCGAACACGTTGCCCTCAGTGTCCTTGCAGTAGGCCATGTAGCCAACGTCCGGAATGGCCATCTTCGGCGAAACGACTTCGCCGCCCTTTTTCTTGATTCTTGCTATGAATTTGTCCACTGATGGAACATCGACTGTGTTTATCGTGGCCTCTGATTTCTTTGAACGCTTCATTATGCCGCCGTCTATGCCCGGCTTACTCTTTTCCCCGGTTGTCACGAGCCAGTATTCCACGGGGCCCTTCCATTTCGCTATTTTCCAGCCAAAAACCTCTTTGTAGAACTTTATTACACGTTCCGGTCTATCAGCAAAGATTTCGAAATGAATCACACGCGGCATGGCTCTTCCTCCTTTCCTTCCCCTGCTTCAAGAGTTCCCATCAGCTAGCAAGGCAATCAATTCAGTCTTTAAGGATAAGCGTTCATTCGACAGCCTTCAACTCCGAATTCGGGGACACATCCACTACTGTCCCGTTGAGCATCTCTTTGTTTGGTGCAAGTAATAGCCTGCTTTATGCATAAACTTACATGAACATGGTATCGAGTGCCACAAGTTAC
>JASEGR010000104.1 GCA_030017955.1 Candidatus Eisenbacteria bacterium | reverse complement strand
GCGTGACACATGATTTATATCCGATGATGATCTGTTTTCTCTATTATGAAGAAAAAGAATTAAATTTCAAGAAGAAAAGATTCACAAAGTGGTTTTTTTGACGGTTACCATCTGTGCGATTTGCCTTGGGATCAAAGCCGGATCACGGCAGACGAGGAAATTCCACCCACCGAGACGTCCCCAGTTGTTGACCGATGCAACCCAGCGTCTTGGGCCTGCTCAGCATGCTGCGTTTGTTACAGCACCTCGTCAGGTTCGATTTGATTCAATCGTAGCAACTCACCAGCTGTGTGTACGTGGCCCCTTATGGCAGATTGTCCTGCTTGATTTAGGAGAGCAATCCTGGTTTCACCGCTCCTGTTTACAATGACAAGAATACTCTCATCTAGAATCCCTTTGTCGTCCAGTAAGTCCGGACTGTCATTGGTTACTGCGACCTGGTTCGTCTTCGACGCAATGACGAGACCGTCTCTGATTACGTGCGTAGCCGTGGGGTGGAGGACCGCTCCCGGTTCCTCGATCCCCACGAATGGGACTTTCTTTCTCGTCCCGTTTGATGACTGGAAGAGGGCCGTCAAAACGCCAAGTGCCCGCAGGGTGCCGTCAGACATGTTTTCCGCCACGAAACGCCACGCATCTTTACTGTTTCCCACAAGCTGGCGGAATTCGATCGTCTCTTTTCTTCCCACATGTTTTACCTCAATGTCCTGGATTCCCGGCACGACTTTTGATAAGAAAGCAATGACACGATTAAATCCTTCTCTGTTTTCTTTGGCCATTACACTCAAGACGCTTGCCAGGTTGCTTCCATCCCGCTTCAAAACCTCACCCGCATCCGGAGGCTGGAGGGCTAATTTGAAAGCTGGATCTTTTTAATATGCCGTCTTCAACTCTGTAAAAGTCCTTTTCAAAAAGTCCGTTGCTGAAAATCCTGCACTCTTCCTGTTGAATCTCAAATCCCCCTCTTTTCTGTGCACCTACACGAAAAGCATAGATTCCCTGGGTTCCTTCCGGGAGTTGCCAATCGAGGCGGATTCCGAAATGAGTTGGATGCCCGGAGGACCGTCGTCTGACTTCATTGATTCCTCCTCTCTCCCTGAGTGCGTGCTCCAAGGAAGTATTAAGAGACTCCGTCACCAAACGAAGGGCATCAAGAAAGTTACTTTTGCCTGCCCCATTCTGCCCGACAAGAAACGTTAGCGGCCCAAGGGGCACTGAGCATTCCTTAATGCTTTTATAGTTGTTCAGAACCACCCGTTTGAGAAACAGGGGGTTAATCATAAATGCCTCCAATCTTTTAAATTTGCCTCACGACACTCTTCTTCTGGATCAGTGAAAAGGTGACAAAAGATATCCTGCCTTATTGCCACGTAGAAAATCACCTGGGTCAAAACTCATTTATGGTAAAACTATAATCAATTCTCTTGGGGTGATCAAGAGAAAATATTGGCGAAGAATGTTGGACAGTTTTGCAGTGGCAGGAAAAACCAATTAGGGTTGAGAGTGGTTGATTTGCTTTGACCTGAAGCATACTGGTTCGGATAGTCACTTAATGCACTTTACATTTTTCCTTCAATAATTTGGCGACCTTCCAGGCGGCTGAGAATTTCGATGAGTTTTGGTTTTCGGGCATTGGCTTGGCGGAGTTGGAGTAGATAATCTTTCCACTCTTCCTCTCTTTTCAGCTTTTTCAGGAGACCATGGACTTTCCTTAAATAGACTGCAGCCGCTTCATAGGCTTTTGGTTTCGTTAAGGAAATCTGCTTTTCGGCAACATTCTTCCATATTGCAATAGCGCGATCAGGGTATTGATCTGCCACAGCTTCAGCAACTTGATCCTCTTGATAACCCTCACCCCACCAGTAAACTCTCTTCTTTGATTTTCGATGATCATACCATCGAAGAACATCGTCAGGCCGCTTTTCCTCAATCGCAATGTCAATCAGTACGCCAGTCATTGGAAATTCACTCTTCCTGGTCTCTCGGTCCTCCTTCATGCCCGTCTCGGGTAAAGGCCATTTGGGATCTGATTGAGGGAGCTTACCTGTTTCCAAATAAAGGAGGGCTGCTGCACGGATCTCTGGCCACCATTTAGCCTTCTCGGCTGCTTTCTTCATATCCTTGAAGGTATGGAGTGAGGGCGACTGAAGAAAATCTTCAGTCCGAAAAGCTGCAACCTTAAGCCAATTCCCTTCTCTTTCTCTCATCTCGCGTAAAGTATCTTTCAATTGTTTGGCAATCCCGGGCCATTGTTTCTGGGTGGCCTTAATACCTTTGTGAATCCACTGCTCGGCTTCCTCCAATCGTTTGGCTTTTCTGAGCGCATCAACCAAACGTGTATAGCTTCCTGTGATTACTGCCTCCTGCTCACATAAGGGTATGATTTCTTCATGCCGACCGGCGTTTTCAAGAGCCCGTATAATCCAATTTGTCAGGTTATCCCTATGATAACTCCGCGAAAAACTATCCTCCCTTTTCACCGGCTGGAATTTATTCAATCGCTCAAGAAGCCGATCAGCTACAACACTCCAATCCGAAGCCTTCTGTTTCTTCTTCCAGAAGGATTCCGCTCCATAGCAAAGCTCATACTTATCCTCCAATTCCGCATTGATCGCCCAGAGCATCTGTTCGACCGGAGAGAGCGAAGACCGGGGAAGGGCCTGAAAAACAATATTCAGGCAGGAAGAGATTTCAATGCCTGTTTCTCCTTCATCATCGCTCATTTCCACCTGCCTTATGCCCTCCTCGAGGAGTTCCTTTCCAAGGGCAACGACCTCATCTGCGTATCCTTTTGCCAAAAGGGATTTTAAACGGCCTTTCACCCGTGAGTAATCCGGAGTATATCCTTCATGATTCCAATGGTTTCTCCAGCCAGGTTCTGAACTTAACTCCAGGATCTCCTTCCTCACGGCGGCCACTATTTTTTTCACTGATCCTTTCGAGAGGTTTTGCCGGTCCTGCAAATCTTCTCGGACAACGGAATGTCTTTCCGCCAGATCTTCTATCAATGCGATAAGCTTCTCTCTGCTTTGTTCCTCCAGGAAACCTCTCGAGGCAAGCGGGGCGGATTCCCCAGATTTCCTTGAAGTACAAGAAGCCTCGGTTATTTCCTCTTCGTAATCCTCATTCTCGTCATCCCTTGCTTTTTCATCCGAAAACTCCTGAAGCAAAACGATGCGTTGATCCTTCTCCCTGATCTGTGGAACCTCTATATTCTTCTTCAGGTAATCGAGATATTCGATCGCTACCGCCACTGCATGTTTACAGGTGCCTCCATAAGGACAGGTACAGGCTGATATCAGTTCGCCATCTTCGAAATCGACCATTGTGGCATATCTCTGCCCACCATGAACCCAGGCAACTATCCCTCCGGCTTCAGTTTGAGCAAGTTCTTTCACCTTTCGGCTTCGCTGGTAACTTTGTCCCCGTGAAAGGATTCTGTTTCCAGCCCAATCCTGCAAATCATCCCATGTCAATTGTTTGAAACGATCCATTTTCAAAGATGTTCTATTCATTTCATCTCCTACCTGCCTTTTTCACCTCTTCGAGAACCTCAGGGCGAACGGCGAGTTGAAGGGCACACCACAAACGAATTGTGGCGTATTAAAAATCAATTAGTTAGCTGCGGGTTTGTTTCTATGAAAGTAACAACTCCAGATCCTCTTTTGCCAGGTTGCGTATGAGGCTGTTGTCGGCATTGATGATCGCATCGGCGAGGTCACGTTTCGTTTGCTGGAGTTCCAGCACCTTTTCTTCCACCGTGTCTCTGGCGATGATGCGATACGCAAACACCCTTCTGGTTTGCCCAATACGATGGGTGCGGTCGATGGCTTGTGCCTCCACAGCGGGATTCCACCACGGGTCAAGCAGGTAAACATACTCGGCTGCCGTGAGGTTCAGTCCAAGCCCTCCGGCCTTGAGGCTGATGAGGAACAGCCTGCAGTCGGGGTCCGTCTGGAATCGTTCAACAATCGTTCCACGGTTGCGCGTCTGCCCATCGAGATACGCATAAGGGGCTTTCTGCCGGTCCAATTGTTCCTGAAGGATAGAGAGAAAGCTTGTAAACTGAGAAAAAACCAAAGTTTTATGATCTTCCTCCGTGATCTGTTCAAGTTGGGGCAGTAACATTTCCAGCTTGGCACTGGGGTGGGATTTCTTCGACTTGTCGATGAGCCCCGGATGGCAGGCCGCCTGTCGCAAGCGTAACAGTGCTTCAAGAATCTGAATCTTGGACTTATTCATACCGTCTCGCTCAACCTGATTGAGCAGGGTGCTGCGGTAGTGGTCTCGTAACTCGTTGTAGAGTTTCCTCTGTCTCGAATCGAGATCGCAATAGAGGGTCTGTTCGAGCTTTTCCGGCAGCTCGCGGGCAACCTGTCCCTTGGTACGGCGCAGAATGAATGGGCGAAGGGCCTTTCCCAGCAGTCCACGGGTTTCGGGC
Organism: Candidatus Eisenbacteria bacterium; assembly: GCA_030017955.1. Taxonomy (NCBI): domain Bacteria; phylum Candidatus Eiseniibacteriota; species Candidatus Eiseniibacteriota bacterium. The sequence continues at coordinate 3,577 of JASEGR010000104.1, read as the reverse complement.
TCGGGGTTGCGCGTCCCCGGACCGGTCAGCTTGAACACGGAAGCCAATCCCAGCATCCCGGGGTTAAGAAACTCGAATAGACTCCAGAGTTCTCCAAGGTGGTTTTCGATGGGGGTGCCACTCAGCACCAGACGATGGTTGGCATTGAGAAGGCGAGTCGCCTTCGCCGACTGGGTATTGGCATTCTTAATCATTTGCCCTTCATCGAGAATGCAGTAGTCAAACTGCACATCCTTGAATTCAACGGCATCGTTCCGCAAGGTCCCATAGGTGGTCAGGATGAGGTCATAATTTTCGAAATGTTCACCGGGCTTCTGTCGATCGGCGCCCGTATGATCAAGGACTTTTAACTGCGGAGTGAACCGCTTCGCCTCCTGGACCCAGTTGAAGACCAGCGATTTCGGCCCGACGACGAGAGAAGGTCCCGGAACTCCATCCCGGTGGATCGAGGCCTTGCCCTTGCCCGCTTTCGACACCGCAGCTGATCGCTTCTGCCTTCTCTCCTCCAGCATGGCGAGAACCTGCACCGTCTTACCCAGCCCCATGTCATCGGCCAGGCATCCCCCGAAACCGAACTTTTCGAGAAAATGGATCCAACCCAACCCGTCCTTCTGGTAATCTCTTAACACGCCTGTGAAGCCTTCCGGCGGATCGCAAGGTAGAATCCCTTCAAAGCTTCTCAGCTCTTCCCGCACGCGCTGGAAGACCTCATCACACGTGGAGCCTGGCTGTGAGGCCAGCAGGGCGTCCAGCAGTCCGACCTGGCAGCGTGAAAACCGAAAGTGATCGTCATGGGTTTTTCCGATGCCGGCCAGAATTCCGTATTTTTTCAGCCATTCCTCCGGCAGCATCCCGAACGTGCCGTCATCCAGGGCAACCAGGTTCTCCCCGCGCTTGAGCGCCACCAGCAATTCAGGGAGTTTTGCGATCTTGTCATCAAACCTGACTTCGCCATGCAATTCGAACCAGTCGACGCCGGTAGTCACCGACAGGTTTAACGCGCCGGGTCTACGGTACACCTTCCCTTCGGCCTCGACGTGCCAGCCCGCAGTCAGCAATTCTCGCACCGCTCGCGGAAGATTACGGGGAGCCACTTCCCGCTGTGGGTTGCCATAAGACTGGACTTCCCGGAACCCCAAACTCCGAAGCTTCTCATAGGCTTCTCGCTCGGCAGCGAGGTCGCGGAGCAGAAGACGACGGGGCTCCGTTGTGATGATGCCCCGACCTGGATCTTCATAAGCAATCGTGCGTCCCTCGTAATCGAACGACAGCTTCCAGCGAAGCCAATTGGCGTCCCATCGATTTTTTCGTTCCGGCGCTACCACTGTAAGCCGGGGTCGAGGAGTTACACGAATCTCTTCATACTGCAATTCATCAGGAAGCAAAAGGCGGGGAAGAACCGGCATGGCCATCAATTCCTGGATAAAGGCATCTCCTTCCTCGACAGGAACGATGAGGTTTTTCCGCTTTCGCAAGACGGAAATCCATCCGAAGGATCCGTTATCCAGAAGGCGGGAAACTCTGTCTTCGAAAAAAACGAGGCCTCCTGCGACCAACAGGGAAGGTACCTCTATTGCAACCCGTTCCGTCCTGCGCTGGAGATAACCGTTAAGCACATAAGCCTGGCCGGATGCGTCCTTTTCCGCGCCCAGGCAGAGCTCCCACGGCTCCCTGTCGTCCCATTGAAGAGGACTTTCACCAGGTCCAGATGCCGTTTTCCGCAGGAAACATCGCCCCGTGCGGCAGAGTAGTTCCATCAGATGCTCTTGCACGGGGCCGGGCAGGATGCGGCGGAAAGCGCCTCTTCCATAATAGCCCGAGTAGCCATAATAGTAGCCAGTAGCGTCCCGGCTCCCCAGCAGCAAGGCCATGATGCGCCGATCCTCCGGGTCACGCAGGTTCTCCGGCTTGCCATATGAATCAGAATAAGACTTCAGTTGGCCCCATTCGCCGCTCTTCTTCATTTCCTGGTGTGCCGCCTCAATGATCAACCCCTTCCCTTCAAGGGTAGCGGGGACATCGACAAAATAAAGAATACGTCGGTTCGCCTGCCAACGCCCTTTCTCTTCTTCCCGCTGTGCTTGCAAAGCCCCGCGCAGGGAAGCCAGATGATCTTTCCATCCCGGTGGCGGAGGAATGAGTTCAAGATGGCGTCTTCCCTGCAAATGCGGAGGATAGGACCTCGGGGCGTAACCTGGACGGATGATATCTTCATCCCCCAATCCCTCATCCTCGTCCCAATCGTCTTCTTCGTCTTCATCCCAGCCATCCCCGTCAAAATATATCTCCAGATGCACCGGATCGCTGTTTCCCTTGCCTCTCAGGTAGCCTCTATTCTCTGCGGCAAGAAGCGACGCCCAGATGTGTTTGCAGGCCTCTCTCTCACCTTCGAAATATGGACAGGTGCAGGAGACGTGAACCGTATCCCTCTCCCGGTACAAGTCCACTTCGTACACATCGGTCCCGATGACCACTGCCCGCAGCTCTTCCTTGTTCCCATGGATGATCTGAACGGCCCCGCTCCTGTAATAGGAATACCCGCGCCTCTGAACCTTGTTGTCTACATAACCAGACAGGTGAGTCGTAATCGCCATTCTCTAAAGTTCCTCTCTGTGAATCTCCTTTGCCACCGCTTACCCGAGAACCTCCGAACCTTCCGGTTCGAAGTGAACTCGCATACGGTCAGCAACCAGATTGAGCCTTTGTTATAAAATCATAAAGATATTTCAAACTTCGGCAGGCTGATTCTCGCTTGATCCCTTTCCGGTTTCCCTTTAATTTTTCCTTTTTCACGATAGTTCTTTTTCCGTCCGAGACAGCGATGAAAACGAGCCCGAGCGGTTTTTTCTTGCTCCCCCCTGTTGGTCCTGCAATGCCCGTGGTGGATAACCCGAATGTGGTATTGAAGGCTTTTCGAACTCCTTGGGCCATCTTTTTCGCTACTTGAGGACTCACTGCTCCAAACCGTTTGATATATGCCTCGGGAACGCCCAAGAGCTCGGTCTTAGACTTGTTACTGTAGGAGACCATCCCTCCTTCATAGTAGTTCGAACTTCCGGGGACATCGGTAATGCGATCGTTGATCAGCCCTCCTGTGCAGGACTCTGCGATGGAGAGCGTCCAGCCGTTTTTTCTCAGATGATCTCCGATGAGCTTTTCTAACTTCATTTGAAAACCCCTCTACCCCCTCACCCCCTGCCTACCGTCAGGCAGGCGCCCCCCTCCCGCTTGCGGGCCAAACCCTTCAGCGGGCAGGCCCGCCAGGGGAGAGGGTAAAACAGAAGGAAATGATATGGAGAATGATATTGGCATAGACTCCCGCCATCACATCATCCAGGACAACTCCATAACCCCCTCTGGCTCTTTCCACAAGACGGATGGGTGGCGGTTTGACAATGTCAAAAAAGCGGAAGAGGATAAACCCGATGATGATGAAAAGGGCTGTTTTGGGAACCCAGAGCATGGCGACGAAGAAGCCCATTATCTCATCGATAACAATCCTCTGATCATCCCTTTTTCCCAAAAACTTTTCAGCCCTTTCTGAAATCCAGGACGAGAGGAAGAAGAGAGTGATCAG
>JASEGR010000103.1 GCA_030017955.1 Candidatus Eisenbacteria bacterium | reverse complement strand
AATCAAACGGGAATTCTAATTGTCGTTACCGGGAATTCTAATTGTCGCTGAACACTGATGCCCTGAATCTCATCATTTCCGGCTTGCTCAAGGAAGGGGATCATGCGATCACAACAAACCTCGAACACAATTCGGTTCTGAGGCCGCTCTATCACTTGTCCAAATACAGTGGAGTTGAGCTTGATTACGTTCCCTTTGATGGAAAAGGATTCGTTGACCCGGACGATTTTCCCAAGAAATTTAGAAAGAATACGAAGCTCGTTGTCGTGAACCACGCTTCGAATGTCATCGGCACCATTCAGCCAATAGAAGAAATCGGAAGGCGTTGCAAGGAGAGAGGTGTTCCCTTTGTTATCGACGCATCTCAATCTGCCGGAAAGCTTCCTATCGACATCGAAGACCAGAATGTGGATGTGGTCGCCTTCACGGGCCACAAAGCGCTCCTTGGCCCGACCGGCATCGGAGGTCTCTATGTCCGGGAGGGCATTGACATAAGGTTCACACGCGCAGGAGGAACCGGAGTGCGTTCGGCCGTTCGCACGCATCTTGAGGAGTACCCTTACCGCCTTGAATACGGAACTCTGAACATCCTAGGCGTGGCAGGGCTCTACGCTGGGCTGAACTGGATCAAGAAGAAGGGACTCAACACGATTTACGAACAGGAGATGAAGTTGACGAACAAGGTCCGCGATGGCCTTAAGGATATTGAAGGAGTCACGCTTTACTGCCAGGATGACTTAATGAATCACATCAGTGTCTTTCTTTTCAACGTTGACGGCCTGGAGGCAATGAACACCGGGACCATGCTGGATGTGGATCACAACATTGCCTGCCGCACCGGCCTCCACTGCGCCCCGCTCGTCCATGAGCAGCTTGGCACAGACAAGATTCACGGAGCAGTCCGTTTTGGAATCGGCCCATTCAATACGGAGAAGGACATAGATACTGCCATCCAGGGAGTCAAAGAAATAGCAGAATCAAGAAGAAACAAATAAGAAGCGGCATCTCACTGACCTGCGCAACTTCTCCCTACTCTTATTTACCTCTATCAAGGACTAGCGCGTTCGCGGCAATTTCGCAGACCGAATGATGGCGGAGGTGGCAGAGTTCAGGATGCTCTCCAGATTTCTCTTGACAACGTGTCATAATGTCACTATGGTGTGAGAAGATATGACAGAGTACGTAGAGCGCGATATTGCCTTAGCAGTGCAAGAGGCATTGAAGGAAATGCCCGTTGTTATCATAACGGGAATGCGACAGACGGGAAAAACCACATTCCTCCACATGCAGCCAGGGTTCAAAGGAAGGCGCTATGTCACCCTTGACGATTTCGCCCAGCTCGAGGCTGCAAAGCTCGACCCCGAAGGATTGGTGCATACTGATGAACCTCTGGCAATTGATGAAGCTCAGAAATGTCCCGAGATTCTGACTGCAATCAAGAGAGTGGTGGACAGGAAGAGAACTCCGGGGCAGTTCCTCCTCACGGGTTCAGCTAACTTTGCCATTCTCAAGGGGATTTCCGAGAGTCTCGCAGGGCGTTCAGTCTACTTGGTCCTCCACCCTTTCAGCAGGAGAGAATTAGTCCAGCGTACGAAACGGAAACCCTTCTTGCAGAGCTTCTTCGAGTCAATGAAAAACCCCAGAGGAGAAGGTTCTGGCAAGATAGGGTTGGAGGAAATTCTCATCGGTGGAATGCCGACGGTTTGTCTTGGGGAAATCAAGAATAGATTCCTCTGGTTCAAAGGATATGAACAGACATATCTTGAACGAGATGTGAGACAGTTAAGTCAGATCGGAAACACCATTGCATTCAGGCATCTCTTGCGTCTGACTGCCCTCAGAACAGGACAGATACTGAGTCTAAGCCAGATTGGCAGAGACTCGAAGCTGAATGTTCAGACGACATCCCGCTACCTATCTCTTCTTGAGGCCTCTTTCATCATATATCGTCTGAGTCCATATTTGAGGAACAAGGCAACCAGGCTCATCAAGTCTCCCAAGGTGTACATGAGCGATTCGGGACTTGCCTCCTATCTTGCAGGCGTGGACTCAATTGAGTCTGCGTCAAGAGAGCCTCTCATGGGTGCAATGTTTGAGACATATGTGGCCCAGAATCTCTCATCAATGGTAGATGCCCGATGGCCTGAAGCCAGACTTCACTTCTGGAACGTTCAAGGGCGATATGAGGTTGACTTCGTTCTGGAAGTTGGAAACAAGTGCATCGCCATAGAAGTCAAAGCGGCGAGTAGATGGGTGGAGCGCGACCTTGCCGGTCTCAGGACATTCCTTGCAGCGACGCCTCAGTGTGTAGCAGCGATTCTTGCATACAATGGCGCTGAACCAGTAAGGCTCGGCGAAAAGGTCTGGGCTATTCCGTTGGGGCTATTACTGTCCTGACTAGAACGTGGCTCATGCGTTTGTTCTGCACGAACCTCTTCTTTATTCATAAATCCGCGTTCAATCTTCTAAACTCTTACTTACCTCTGTCAAGAACCAGGGCGTTCGCGGCAATTTCGCAGACAGTTTTTATCTCGACACCAAGCTTGTAGTGCTTGTTGAGCTCCATGAGTTGATCGATGCAGTTGTGGCAGGGGGTTGCAACCATCTTGGCTCCGGTTTTTCTTATCTGCTCAGCTTTGGTCTTGCCCGCATCAAGGCGTCTTTGGCTGAAGCGGGTCATGGCTAGTTGGCCGCCCCCTCCTCCACAGCAGAAATTCTTCTCCCGGTTCGGATACATCTCAACAAACTGAGCAGCAGAATGCTTCAGGATATATCTCTGCTCCTCGACGATTCCTCCAAGGCGAACGAGGTTGCAGGGATCGTGAAGAGTAATTGGTTCCTGGTTGAGTGACGAATCCAGTTTGATCCGGCCCTGGCGGATATAGTCAGCCACAACTTCGAGAATGCTTTTGACCTCGAATGGATATTTCTTGCTCAACCATTCCGGGCCTTCCCATCTGTTGGAATTGAAGCCGTGGCCGCATTCTCCAAGGACTAATGTCTGACAACCCAGTTTCTCCATGGATTGAATGAGCCGTTCTGAAATGATTCCCGCGCTTTCATCATCTCCGCTGTAAAGGGCATAGTTTGTTACGTCATAACCCTCGCTGGGCAGAGTCCAGCTTTCGCTGGCGGCACAGAATATCTTGCCGACAGCTACAATGGACAATGGGAAAAACATTGGCTCGCGTGGATTGACGGTGTAGAGAAGCTTTGCGCCTTTCTTGTCCATGGGAAGCTTCGCGTCCTTGTCATTGACCTCTTTCTGAAGCTCTTCTTCCAGCCACTGGACGGTCTCAATCCAATCCTTTTCGGCGATGCCCATGTTATTCCCTTTTTCAATGGCTGTGGCGACTGTGGAGTCAAGGCCGGGGGGAACAAGATCCAAAACAGCCAGGGCACTCCTGGCTGTCCGGATGAGATAAGGAATGTTCAAGCCCATCGAGCAGTTCAAGAAGCAGCGGCCGCAGAGCGAGCATCGTCCGAAGAGAGTGTCCACCCATTCTTTCACCATTGCTTGATCGAGTTCCTCGGCACCCACCCAGCCCGGAAATTTCTTTCCCGCAAAATCAAAGTATCTCTTGAAAACGGACACGACAAGATTGAGTTTGTATGCGGGAAGTGAATGCACGTCTTTATCAACCAGGTAATAGTGGCATGAATCGGCACAGAGGCCACAATGCACACAGGAATTGAGATAGGCCGCGTACGCAGAATGAATCTTCTCTTCAAAGACGCTGAGGGCTCGTCTCAGGTCGTCTGAGCTCAGCGCCTCGATTCTTTCTTCGAGAGGGTCTTTCTTGCCGCGCGCGTCATCCATGCTTCAAGCCCCGTGTCTCCGGTGGCAGCACTCCTCTCCTTCCGAAGAAAAGGCCGAATAGGACTTTCACATAGAAAAAGAAGAAACAGTGGCGGATTTTTCCAAACGGAATATAGAGAAGCATGACGATCGAAAGAATCAAAAATAGAGCCGAGACACCTGCTGACAATGTGTTCAAGAATGCAGAAAGCAGAAATAGATCAACGAGGATATTCGAAGCAAAATCATCCGGACAACTTATTGCTTTCAGGGCAGGAGCAATGATTCTCCTGGCAAGAAGAGCAAGACCGCTCAAGAGACTCAGAACAAACAGAATCCGGAAGACAGCAACAAGAGGCTGGGGCAAGCCAAAAGGTACGATGACAGAAAGAAGACAGAAGAACCCCGCAAAGATTCCGGCGTGATAAACGATTCCGCCCGTGTAAGTGGGAAGATGCTTGGATGCACTTTCTTTTTCCCACGGCATCATCCCCAGGCCAAAGGCAAAGAGAACACCCTTTCTCCCGTCGGCACGAGGTTCAGCATAGAGACGCTTTTTCCCGAATGAGAAGGTTTTCAGGATCTCCATGGAAAGAAAAACGACTGAGAAAACGAGGGAAGCAGTAGCGGCTAATCTTAGCAATGAGAGTATGAAGGACCTTTCTTTCTAAACACAGCCATCAGGTTTGGGCAGTCCCGCGACCTTGCAGGCTCCTTTGGCAGGCCCGGAGGGGAACAATTTGTAGATGTATTTCAACTGAAACCCTGTGTTCTGGCAGAGCTTGCGGACCATGGGCGCCAATTTGTTTTCCTGGTAATAGCTCCGGATATAGTTGATGACAGCCCAATGGTCTTCAGTCAAAGATTCTATTCCCTCCTCATTTCTGGCCAGGAGTTCTGCAATCCCCTTGGTCCACTCTTCCTGGTTGACCAGGAAACCCTCTTCATTGACTTCTATTTTTCCATTACCTTCAGCAAACGACATTTCAAACTCCTTAGATTCCTCTGATGAACTATCGGAGCGCATCGCTCCTTCCTGTCCGGGAGACTGGAACTCTCTTTCCTGCAAGTGTGACAATCTTCAGATTTTTGGCTTGTGTTGTCCCTGCTTATGCGCAGGAAGAATTGTATCGTTGTGAGGCAATCGCCGTCAATAGCCGGAGAGGACGATCGGAATTAGGTGACGTGTCCGCGAATTGGAGCGCGATAGCCGTGCATCAAAAATAGGTGACTGTCACTATTTTTTGGAAAACCTGTGCACCGGAAACCTGGAAGCAGAACCGCTCAACTTGGCTGGCACGCGGACTGAGAAACCAGGAAGTCCTGGACGAATGACAGGAGTTCTTCCAGATCAAACGGTTTGGCAATGCATTTGTTGCCGGCCCGCCTCACGAAAGACTCAGTTTCGGGATTCACCGTATCTCCCGTGAGGAAGATCATCCTCTTTGACAGCTCTGGCAGGATCATCTTGATCTCGGAATGGAGCTCCTGACCGCTCATATTGGGCATCTTCATATCGCACATAATGAGGTCGTATGTCCTTGCTCTCAACTTTTCCAGGGCCTTTTCGCCGGAACTGACAGTATCCACCTCATATCCTTTCGCGCCCAGAAAGTCATTAAGCAAATCCAGGATGCCCTCTTCATCGTCGACCACCAGGATGCTGGCAGTTGGAGCCGAGGCCGCCTCTCTCTGGGGTTTCTCCTTTGTTTCCGCGATTGGCTTAGTTTCAACAATCGGAAGCTCCACGAGAAGAGTGGCACCTTGCCCTGATTGAGATGCGGCAGAGATATTTCCTTGATGTTCCTTGACTATTCCATAGCAAATGCTCAACCCCAAGCCGGTCCCTTCGCCTGCTTCCTTGGTAGTGAAGAAAGGATCAAAGACCTTGCCAAGATTTTCTTCTGGGATGCCCGGGCCGGTATCTGCAATCACTATCAGAATCGTATCGTCTCTTCTTGCAGTCTTCACGAGAAGGCTGCCTTCCTTTGAGCACCCGGACATAGCCTGGGACGCATTGGTTATGATGTTGAGAAAAACTTGCTGCAGTTGGTGAGGATCCCCTACTGTCATCGGAAGATTGTAGTCAAGCTCAGTCGTGGCCTTAACCTTGTTGACCCTCAACTGGTAGCTCACAAGGTCAAGGGTGCTTTCTATGATGCTGTTTATGTCAATCGGCTTTCGTTCGGGTTTGGACTTTCGCGAAAAAGTCAGAAGATTGTTGACTATCCTGGCACAGCGCTCAGCCTCCATATGTATTCTCTCAAGGTATCTTGATATTGGGGGACCGGTATCTGTGCCCAGCGCCAGTTGAGAAAACCCGATGACAGCGGAAAGCGGGTTGTTAAGCTCATGGGCAACACCGGAGGTAAGTTGACCAACGGCTGAGAGTTTTTCTGATTGAACCAGAATTGCCTGAGTTTCCTTAAGCTTTTTCGTTCTTTGTTCGACTTTTTTCTCAAGATTGCGGTTATAGTCTTTAATCTCATCGATCAATTTCTTGAGGTTGCGGGTCATAAGGTTGAACGCGGCCGCAAGTTGTCCGAGCTCGTCTTTTTGTTTGACCACCACTTCAGAGGAAAAATCACCGACAGAGATTCTTTTCGTTGCCTCAACCAGCCTTTCCAGCGGGCTCATGACTATCTTCACCAACAGAAAGACCAGAAGAATTCCTAGACAGACTATTTGCAGTGTAATGAGAAACACCACTCTTTTCATGTCTCCGATTTGCTCGGCCATCCTTGCGGTGGTAATCCAGACTTTGACCGTGCCAATTTCTTCGACCATTTGCCTGGCCCTGTTATCGCGCTGGGACATCCCAGCTCCAAGGACCACTTCCTCAGCGGAACCTATTGTCTTGACGGAAGTCACAGGGAGCCAGAATTGGCGGCTCTGGCCGGACGGGGATTGATGAGGCAAAACTCTCTTATCCACGCTGGCGAGCAGCTTACCACCTTTGTTGAGAACCGCAATGTGGGCGACATCTTCATCTGCAGATACGCTGTCAAGAAGCCTGCGGAGCAACGGGGTGTCCTCAACAAGAACTCCGTACTCACTGGAAGAAGCCAAATTTTTTGCGAGATATCTTCCCTTGTCTTCCAGCTTGTTTCTAATTAGCTCGGTCTGTTTCCGAATTAGAAATCCGCTTAGAACGGCAGAAGTGAGAATGATCAAGACCGAGAAACTGACGATGAACTTGAATTTGAGACCAAATCTCACAGACTGTCTCCTCATCGCACGACCGAATCGGCTGACCTGAGGACAGGTGCCGGAATCTTGAGTCCTATTCGCTTGGCTGTTTTCTCATTCAGCGAGACAAGCACCTTTCGCGGTCTGGCAATCGGGATCTGAGACGGACTTTTGCCGGAAAGCACCGACAGGGCGATCTCTCCCGCCTGTCTTCCAATATCTGCGTAGTCGCAGTCCAAGGAGAAAAGAGCCCCTGCTCTGACATATGCGGAAGAAAGCCCCATGAATGGAACGCCGTTTCTCAATGTGAAGAGCAGAAGCTGTTCCGTAGAAGACGGGGTGAAGATTGCTGCATCCGGTAACGCCCACAATCCTTCGGTTTGTCCTTTCAGCCACTCGAGCGCCTGTGGGATTTCCTTTTCTGATGAGACCTTCACTGAAATCAGGGTGATGCCCAAACTCCTGGCAATCGGTTCTGCGCTCCTGACCCGGCTTTCGGTCTCCGCGGTGCACAGCACACCCAGGTTTCTCAGGTCTGGAACCAGGGTCTTGAATTTCTCAAATTGCATCTTGACTGGGATATCCAGGGAGGCTCCGCTCAGATTGTTTCCAGAAGACTCCAGGCTTTTCACCAGCCCGCTCTTGGCGGGACCCAATACCATGCAAAACACGACGGGGCGGTCTTTGATCCTGCTGCTAACCAACTGGGTTGCCTCAGTCCCTATGGTCAGGATTACAGAAGAACGCTTTTGAACCTGCGAGAGGATTTTCTCGTTCTCGCTCTGTTCGGATCCAAGAATGTGGTCCTGGAATTGGATGTCCCTCAGGTTCTCCCGCAAAACCTTCCGGAGGCCGGAATTGGCATCCTCGTAGGCTTGAAGGCCGTCACTTCTTACGATCTGGACCGTAACTGGAGTGCATTGGGCAAGCCCCGCAAGAAAGAATATCGCGGCACTCCACAGTAAGGCATTTATGTGCTTGAGCGACATCTGCTAGTGTAGTGCGTCTAACGCTTCTTTACATTTGGTGACTTTGGCCAGGATGC
>JASEGR010000102.1 GCA_030017955.1 Candidatus Eisenbacteria bacterium | reverse complement strand
ACCAGAGTCCGGTTTTCAACTTTAAATAGTCCGGTTTTGAATTTTAACTGACAGGTGTCGCAAATTCTATTGACAAGGATTGAGTCTCCTGCTAGTCTTTCGTGTCCGCTTGTTCGCTGAAAGGGGGACCGGTGAAAATAAGAACCTGGTTTCTGTTTCTTGGAATCGTCATCCTGAGCTTCTACCTGGGGAGCTGCAGGAAGCAGAGGCCATTGTTTGAGCGGAACGAGCCGCCTGACACTTTCATCGTCACGGCCACTGAAGATTCTTCCCAAATCTACTACAGGGCGAATCTTCACTGGGCGGGCGTTGATCCCGACGGACAGGTGGTCGGTTTCTATGTCGCCTTCACAGATACAGGGAATCCACCTCAATATTATGACTGGCGATGGACAGCTTCTACCGAGACTACGGTAACTCTTCAGGCAAACTTGCCTCAAGTCATGGGCCACACACTGTATGTCAAGTCTGTTGACAACAGCGGGACTGAGGACCCGACCCCTGCCAGGTATGACTTCTTTTCGAGGGACGCAACTTTTCCCAGGGTGAGGAACATATCGGCATACGCGGTGGTCAGGGGTCAGACGTACCCCATCAGGAGTCCCTACTCAAGGACGGCGGCTCCGAGAGACACTATTCCGTTCGGAACCAGTGCCGATTCCATACACTTTTCCTGGAATGGATTCGACGATGACCCGGGCGGCTATGTAACCGGGTACAGGTACAAGGCCGATGTTGAGATGCTTATGCATGAGGTGGGAGCTTCCGATACTGTTGCAGTCTATCCGCTCAACATGTTCGGCCCCGGACAGCATTCCTTTCAGGTTTCCTCAATAGACGATGCCGGAGCAAAGACCTTTGAAGACTCGACACGGGCATTCGTCGTGGGTTTCGACCCTGAGACATGGGTCATAAGTGCGAGCGAACGAACTTTCGGACCTATGAAGGATCCTTCCCTTGTAAAGAGCCAGGCTGACGGTGATACACTCAATGATACCTATTACCTGGCGTTCATTCCTAACTTGACCTTTAGCTTCATAGGAGCAGACAATCCCGAGAATAATGCAGCCGGAATTGTCGCCTACTCGGCAAAAGTGCACCGCAGCGACGAATTTGGTGAAGCCTGGCCGCCGGCTAATCCGAATGCGACTACATATGGAAAGAGCGGAAGCGGAGGCTTCTTCTACAGCGGCGACTACACTTTCCAGGTGAGAAGCTCCGTGACGTGGACCGACCTTGCTTACACGAGAAATGATGGGACGCCGGCCAAGTACTATTTCTCAATCAACCACGCGCCGGGTGTGGTTGACTATGGCCTCACGCCATCGCCCGACACCACGTTTACCGTGGTGATCGGCGATAGTCTCAATGAGCTCCTGGTCAGATTTTTCTGCCTCGACGTTGATGGCATAGTAACTGAGTACAGGATTACACTCTTGAATGAATCCGGCACCCGTGAAATAATGGGGACGCCGTGGACGGAACTAGCCATTAAGGTTCAGCGTCCCGGTTCCATCTCTGAACGCTTCACGAGGGTGCCCCCGGGCACATACCTTGTCCGGATCAGCCTGAGGGACGATGCGAAGAATTGGCTATGGGGCGGGCGCTCGGAGAAAAGGGAAGGATCGAGGAAATACAAGATCCGTATAGTCGAAAGATGAGGCCTGGACGGAGTGAGTGTATGAAAAGAATACTTGTTGTCCTTGCTGTGCTGGTTCCTTTGCTTGCACTTGTGTTTGCCTGCGGGAAGAAGAACGTTGTCCCTTTTGTCAAGCCGAACAAGCTGCCGCAAGTAGCACTCACGGGACGGCCTTTTGGGGTGGCGCCATACAGCTACACCTTTTCCTGGACTGCCTGGGACAATGACGGGGAGATTGCGAGGACGATCTACGCGATTTCAAGACCAATACCCTATGATATTCTCAACAATGAGGATAGTCTCAAGGTCGCCCTCGCAAGCCTTCGGTGGCAGGAGGCAGACGGTTGGAAGAGGAGCGTCAGTTTCGATGCCGACACGCTCTTCGGCTTTGGAGAGACTCCTGGTTCGCCCCCGGACACTGCATATCACTACACGTACAGAGCCGAATTCAGGAAGATGCACCTTTTCATAGTGAGAGTGATTGATGATAGAGGGGACACATCAAAAGTTGACCAGAATAGCTACGTAGCTTTCAGTGCCAGCAACATTGCGCCCAAGTCCTGGATTCTTCAGCCGATTTCGAACGAGTATTGGGCAATCGTCGGGAACAGACTCAATGCACGGTGGGCGGGGAATGATGAGGACGCGACCTCCCTTTCCAAGACTCCTGTGGCGTATCGGTGGAAACTCGTCCCCTTGGGGCCGAACCTGAGCGCATCCGATGCACTTAACTATCGCATGTACACTCTCGACACAACCAGCACGGCAAAATGGGTTGAAGTCCCGGGGACCACGACTTCCATGAGCCAGGATCTGGATCTAGGCAACTTCTACCTATTTGGCGTGAGGGCTATCGACGAAGCGGGGGCTGTGGAGCCTTTGCTTATGAAATCAATTGGACCCATTCAGGATGTGGGTTCCACACTCGGCAGTCCGCTTTACCGGGGAAACTGCATGATTGTCAAGGCACAACTGGGTGCCGGGCTCCCCTCACTTACGGTTTCTGAAGCGGTGTTTGGGACAAAGGGGCCTGACTCGGGCTTGATTGAATGGATGATTGAAATTTCGGCCGGTCAAGAGCTGACTTTTAGCTGGGTAGGAGATGCCAGCATCTATGGGGGAGAAATCCTCGGCTACAACTACGCCCTTGATCCTGTTGAGACAGATCCCGCCCAGGATCCGGATCACTGGAGCGGTTGGAACCGGACGCAAACCCGGTTGAGAAGGCCGCTTATCATCAACTCACCCGGCACGCACTATTTCTATGTCAAGGTGAGGGACAATGGCTATAACGAAACAACAATGCGCATAGAGATACGAGTTCTCGCATTCAATCCCGATAGAGCAATTCTTCTCATAGATGACTACAGAGATCTTGACGCCTCTCCTTCGGGCAAGAGCCCGTTCACTGATGTTGAGCACAATGCCTGGTGGAAGAAGATTCTTGACAGAAGCGTTCTCCAGTCCAGGTACGGAGTTGACTCGGTCTATGTTTACAAGGTTTACGGATATAATCCCATTAACGGGCAGGAGCCGGGTCAAGACCCGAGGCCTGTCTCACTCACGGAGCTTCTCAGGTACAGGGCAATACTATGGAACGTTTATGCAAGGAACACCGGAACGTTCCTCGGGATGGCAGCCGCCGGGACTCCCGAATATGCTCCCAGCCTTGTTCCTTATCTGGCTGCAGGCGGCTCGCTGTGGCTGTTCGGTAACGGCGTTTACAAGCAGCTTGAATGGGTGCCGGGAGTGGGCGGTCAGAACTATCCCATTCTGATCGAGACCAGCGATATTTCGTTCAACAACCTGCTTTCAAACAGCGGGAATGCAGCAAAATTCCGAATTGACATATGCGGTTCCACTAACTACCCGCCAAGCAAACAGAACATTCACGGCCTTGTCTCGGCAATTCCCTACACGAGCAAGAAGAAAGGGGCGCTGCGTCCGTACCCTCCGTTGGTCATCGACAACTCGAAGTTCCCTGCCCTTCAGCAGCTCGGTATCGGGCGCGCAGACGGCGAGTTCCCAAAACCCCATGAGACAACGCCGCAGTCGCTGGTTCAGGCTGGGCTTGATACCCTGTATCTATTCGGGCCGAAATCGACCACCTCGCCGCTTTCACCGACCAGAAACAGGTACCCATTGGGCATAAGGTGTGAAAACACTGGTTCATCGGGTAGGGCAACCAAGATCACCTACCGCGTGGTAGTCACTCCCTTCGACCTTTACTATTTCAATCAGAAACAGGTACAGGACTTGACGTTTAGGGTCTTGGACTGGTTCTTCCTGCGCAAGGACTGATGATGAACTTTCGAACCCCGGGCTTTGTCTTATTGTTGTGCCTCTGTGGCGCCGGAATTGTCTCCGGAGCGGTGTTCACCCTGGACCCGTTCCCCGGCAGGTTCTCTGCTTCAGGAGGGAAGGTCTATGAGAGCCGTGCCATTTCATTTGACTGGCCGGCGGATTCCGTTCTTGAAACATCATCTGCATTCTGCGCCTACAGGGTGTGGAGAAGTTTTCACCCAAGCACTGATACGACAGGTTTTGGCGGTTTCATGCTTCTGAGACAATACATGAAGAAGGGGACTTTCTTTGTTATTGGGGATACCCTCTCCTGGAGTTTCGTGGGAAATCTGAGGGCATTCGTTGACCCTGATTCGTTCTGGGCCAGGAAAAAAATACACATCGGTGGCGGGGATTCGACCTGGGTCAGAGTGGCTGTTGCAGGGCCTCACAACGGGATGCCTTGCTACTATGCGGTGACGTTCACAGATGCGCTTGGGACTGACCATCTCGTAGCATCACATCCCAGGGCGGTATATGCCGAGAGTCCCGCCAAGTCCGACCTTCAGAGTGTCTGGGTGGTCCCGAATCCATGCAGACCCGACACACCGTGGAATGTGGGCTCGCAGAGCAAGGTGCAGTTCGTGAACCTGCCCCAGAAGGCAACGATAAAGATTTACACTCCCGCAGGGGATCACGTGCGGACGCTTGTGCATTCAAGTTCCACGGGTGGCACGACGAGCTGGGATCTCAGCAATGACTCAGGGCGGCAAGTTTCGTCCGGCATTTACCTCTATCTCATAACTACTGACGCAGGGGAAGAGATACAGGGCAGGTTTGTAATAATAAGGTAAAGGTCACTCATCGCAGTTTCGGCGAAGCTGTTTTCCTGTTCCCTTTTCCCCCTTTTTTCGCCGCTTGTGTTTCCGGGTACAAACCACAATCCTTCTGGAGTTCCTTAGGAGAGAACGGAGGTGAGGGTGTGAAAGAGTATAGAAACTTCATAGACGGCAAGTGGGTTTCATCAAGGACAGGGAAGACTTTTGAGAACAGAAATCCCGCAAACTGGGAGGAAGTTGTCGGCATCTTCCCCGCATCAGATTCGAGAGACGTGGATGATGCAGTCTCTTCTGCGAAAGCTGCTTTTCCCTCATGGAGATTGGTTCCGCCGCCGAAGAGAGCGGACATCCTTCTCAAAACGAGGGATATCCTGATCCGGCGAAAGGAAGAGATCTCACAGTTGATGACGCGGGAAATGGGCAAGGTGCTTGTCGAGACTCGCGGAGATACGCAGGAAGGAATTGACACTGCCCTCTATTCAGCCGGAGAGGGAAGACGGCTTTTTGGCCAGACAACCACATCTGAGCTCCGTGACAAGTTTGCCATGTCTATACGGCTGTCGGTTGGAGTCTGCGGGCTCATCACACCGTGGAATTTCCCGATGGCAATCCCGACGTGGAAAGTCTTTCCGGCGCTCATTTGCGGGAACACCGTTGTCATAAAACCTGCCAGCGATACGCCGCTCACGGCCACGCTTCTTGTTGAGGTTCTGTCAGAAGCAGGGGTTCCTGAAGGCGTCGTCAACATTGTGCACGGGGGCGGCGGAAGCGTGGGAACCGCAATAGTGGAGCATAAGGATGTCAGTCTGATTTCCTTTACAGGGTCTTCAGATGTCGGGAGAGATATCGGAGGAAGGTGCGGCAGGAGCCTCAAGAAAGTCTCGCTCGAACTTGGCGGGAAGAACGGGCAGATTGTTATGGATGACGCGGATCTCTACTCTGCAGTGGAGGGAGCGCTCTGGGGGGCTTTCGGAACGACGGGGCAGAGATGCACGGCGACTTCAAGACTGATAGTCCACGAGAAGGTGCTGAAAGAGTTCACGGCCATGTTTATCGAGAGAACGAGAAAGCTCAAGGTGGGAGACGGCCTTCTTCCTGACGTGCAGGTCGGCCCGCTTGTCAACAAGGGACAGAGAGATACGGTTGATAAATATGTCAAAATAGGAATCTCCGAAGGAGCAAAACTTCTGACGGGCGGGAAAGTGTGCGAGGAGGGGGATCTCAAGAAAGGATTCTTCTACGAGCCGACGGTCTTTGGAGATGTGCACCGCAAGATGAGGATTGCGCAGGAGGAAATCTTCGGACCGGTTATAGGCATCATTCCTGCAAAGGATTTTGATGATGCAGTCTCTATTCTCAATGATTCCGACTATGGTCTTTCCTCCTCGATATACACTAACGACATCACGAGAGCTCAGAGGGCAATCCGCGACCTTGAAGCTGGGATCACATACATAAACGGCCCTACGATCGGGGCAGAGGTTCATCTCCCCTTTGGCGGGGTCAAGGCGACAGGGAACGGTCACAGAGAGGCGAGCGTGACCGTTCTTGATATCTTCAGTGAATGGAAGTCCGTCTATATTGATTTCAGCGGAAAACTTCAGAGGGCCCAGATTGACACCTGACCTTATCCTGTCGGGGATGGTTGTCTGAGAAATTGAGGCACAAGAAACCTGCGGAAGGAGTTGCTAATTGAGAAAACAAGACGCGCCAAGACTTGTGACGAAGCTGCCCGGGAGAAGAGCGCGGATGGTTGTGAACCTCGACAAAGAGCACATTTCTCCATCCTACACCCGCACTTATCCGCTTGTCGTTGAGAAGGCGGAAGGCATTTACCTGTGGGACGTCGATGGAAACCGGTTCATTGATTTCAATGCCGGAATCGCTGTCTGTTCGACCGGGCACAGGCATCCGAAGGTAGTGAGAGCGATACAGAATCAACTCGGAAAATTCCTTCACATGTCGGGGACTGATTTCTACTACACGGTCGAAGTCGAGCTTGCAAAAGCCCTGGGGGAAATTACCCCTGGGAATTTCAGGAAGAAAACATTTCTTTCCAACTCAGGCACGGAAGCAGTTGAAGCTTCGCTCAAACTCGCCCGGTACAAGACAAGAAGACAGAATTTCATTGCGTTCTTCGGGGCTTTCCACGGTAGATCGATGGGCTCGCTTTCACTGACTGCGAGCAAGGCGATCCAGCGGAAGGGGTTCTTTCCGCTCATGCCGGGAGTGACGCATGTTCCTTATGCCGACTGCCACAGATGCGTATTCAATCTTGTGCCCAAGAGCTGCGATTTTGCGTGTGTTTCCTACATAGAGGACGTGGTCTTCAAAAAGCTGGTCCCCGGCGAAGAGGTTGCTGCATTCTTTGTAGAAGCTATACAGGGCGAGGGAGGATATATCGTCCCACCTTTCGGATATCACCAGAGAGTGAAGAAACTGGCGGAAAAATACGGAATCCTGTTCATTGCGGATGAGGTGCAGAGCGGGATGGGAAGAACCGGAAAAATGTTCGCAATTGAGCACTGGAAAGTAGTTCCGGACATCATGGCGCTGGCCAAAGGAATTGCATCGGGTCTTCCTCTGGGCGCTACAGTGGCATCTGCCAAGGTCATGGATTGGCCGCCCGGCTCGCATGGAAACACGTTTGGCGGAAATCCTGTTTCCTGCGTCTCGGCGCTTGCGACAATCGAGCTTCTGAGAGACGGACTTGTTGAAAACGCCAGGCGAGTCGGCGAATTTGTCAAAGATTCTCTTGAAGAAATAGCAGAATGCCACCCGGCTATCGGCTGGGTTTCAGGGCTTGGTCTCATGCTTGGCGTAGAAATCGTCTCCGACACGGACAGGAGAAAAGGAGATCCAGCGAAGAGGGATGCGATTGTCCAGGAATGTTTCGAGAGGGGACTTCTTATCCTCCCGACCGGCCCGAGCGCGATAAGGTTCTCTCCGCCGCTTGTTGTGAAGAAGGCGCAGGCCGAGATTGCGCTTGAGATCTTCGAGCGCGCCGTGAGCAAAGTCGAATCGCGAAAAAGGTAATCCGGGGACACCTCACTTGATTCTAAGGCGTGAATTAGCGTCGCTGAGTCCTGCAAGGATCGGTTCCTCTGCACGGGCTCAGTTGATATTACCCTCTCCCCTTTGGGGAGAGGGTAGGGTGAGGGGAGTTCGATGATCCAGGCGAAGGTCCTAATGAGGACGCTCGATCATGTATTCTTATTGTACCATGAAAATCGAAAGGTTGTCTTTCAATTTTCAGGGTAATCTACTCCGATTCTCCCAGCAGTGAAAGGGCCTCTCCGTCACAAAGTGCTGGGGCTAGTGCTGTGTCACATAAATTCGCGAACTTATTATGCGGTGCCCCAGCACTT
>JASEGR010000101.1 GCA_030017955.1 Candidatus Eisenbacteria bacterium | reverse complement strand
TAAAAGACTGACCCCTCACCCTACCCTCTCCCCTGTGGGGAGAGGAGCAAGGCATCGCCGTCCGCCCGTGTTTCTTCCTGAAACTCTCTCATTTCCTCAAGAACTCTTAGCGGAAGCCGCGGGTCGATGAGCGCGCCGGTCCCGATTTGGACCGCACTTGCTCCCGCTGCAAAGTACTCGAGCGCATCTCTTCCACTCATTATTCCGCCGCAGCCGATTATCGGAATATCCAACGAGCTCGCGACCTCCCAAACCTTGAGAAGCATGAGCGGTTTTATTGCCGGGCCGGAAAGCCCGCCTCTGAACCGGCCGATTGCCGGTTCCTTACATTCAAGGTCAATTCCCATGCCGGGGAACGTATTTCCAATCGTGAGTATGTCTGCGCCGCCGTCAATACAAGCTTTCGCAATCTCCGTGATTGAGGTGACGGCCGGGGTTAATTTCGCGATAAGAACGAGCCTCGTTGACTTTCTTACTGATTCGAGGACTCTTCTTGCCAGAGCCGGTTTCTGTCCGAACGAGATTCCGCCCTCCTTCACGTTCGGACACGAAATGTTGACTTCAATGGCGCTCGGGAATTTTCCACGCGGGAAAGCGCTTGCCATCTCCGAAAACTCCCGGTAGTCCCCACCGCCGATGCTCACTATGCAAGATGTCCTCAAGCGCCTGAGAAGCGGAACTTTCTCCCTAAGGAATCTATCAAGCCCGATGTTCTCAAGGCCAATTGAGTTGAGGACTCCGGAGGCCGTTTCGAAGATTCTCGGTTGCGGATTTCCACTTCTTGGCCTGAGGGTAATCGTCTTGGTCACGACCCCGCCGAGCTTCTCGGTGTCCACGAATCCAAGATTCTCGGTGCCGTAGCCAAAGGTTCCGGAGGCAACAAGAACCGGGTTCTTGAGCTTGAGCTTCCCGAGGTCAACCGGCAGGTCAATTTTCTTTGTCACGAATTCTTGCCCCCAAACCATCCTCAGAAACAAACGCTGTGCGCACGAAAGACAGGGCCATCCGAGCAGACTCTGCGGTTCACCTTGAGCCCGCCTTCCTTGACAGGAATCGAGCACCCCATGCAGAGTCCAATTCCACAGAGAAATCTCTCCTCAAGAGAAACCTGGCAGGGAAGATTCGAATCCACAGAAATCCGGGCAATCTTCCTTACCATCTCAGTCGGGCCGCATGAGTAGATCGCGATCGTCTGTGAGTCAAGAACCTTGCTCTTCAATAGCGAGAGAAAGAGCTCCGTGACTTTGCCTTTGAAGCCTTCCCTTCGGTCTTCTGTAGAAACAAGGACAAGCGACCCCATCCCAACTTTGGCCCTCACGTTTATACGTCCCAGCTGCTTTGCCTCCCCAACCGTCAGCTTGCTTGCTTTTCCCTCAAAGATAGTCTCAAAAAGAGAAGAGTCCCAGGTCTTCGTGCCGTAGAGATAGACTGGGACAATCCCTTTCTCTCTCATTCTCCGGCCGAGAAAGAGAAGCGGCGCGATTCCTCTCCCTCCTGCCACCAGCAGGTGAACCGTTGCTTTCTCAATCTTGAAACCGTTACCGAGAGGGCCAATGATATCTAGCGACTCTCCCTTTTTCTTGCGCAAGAGAACGCTGGTTCCCAGCCCTCTGACCGAGTAGATAATAGATGCGACCGCCTCGCCTTTTCTCTGCCGGAAATCGGAGATGCTGAACGGCCTCCTCAGGAGAAACTCGCGGCCTTCAGTAATACGAACATGCAGGAATTGTCCGGGATCGGGTACCGGGAAAGAGGAAGGAAGAGTTATCTCAAGATGAAAGAGCCCGCCGCCAATTTCTTTCTGGCTCCTGACTATGCTGCACTCCAGGACAGCCCTCAATCTGCGCCCTCTTTGGTTACAGCCGATGCCGAAGCCTTGCCCTGCGGTCAAGCAGAGCTGGTTCGCACGCCGCATGGCAGCTCAGCGGGAATGCTGAGTACCTGCCCTACTGACGGTCATTTGGGTCTGGACTCTTCAAGGTTGAGTCGGCTTCGAAGTGTTCTTCCAATGCCTTGGCGGCGGCCTCCGCAAACGGCGTGTTCGGATACATCTCTGTGACGCGGAGGAAAGCTTCTTTCGATCCCTGCTCGTCCTTCTTCACATTCTTCAGAATCCAGGCGGTGGCAAACGCAGCCCTTGGAGCAAAGCTTGATCCGGGGTAGTCCCTCTCAACCAGAGCATATTGCTCAAGGGCCTTGTCAACCTTGTCGAGTTGAAAGAAAAGCAGCTCGGCAAGCATGAAGGCCTTCTCGGCTGCCTTCTCGCCGCCCTCGTCTTTCGATTCCTTCTTGTACTCTCCCCACTTGGCAATATTGGAAGACCGTGTTCCCGCCTGCTCGACAAACTGAGACCGCGAGTATATCGTTTTTACCTTATCATAGCTCTCCCTTGCCTTATCAAGGTCTTCGAGCAAAATCTCGTAAGTGTATCCGACCCTGAACTGTGCTTCGGCCGCAAAGGCGCTCTTCGGAAATTTGTCCATGACTTGGTTGTAAATCTCTATTGCTTTCTTGGCGTCAGCAAGCCTTTCGTAGGACCGTCCGATTCTGATCGTGACCTCTGCTTCCTTGACGCCACCTTTAACCTCTTTGAGCATGTCCTGATAGAACTGAAGACCTTCCTGGAACTTCCCGATCGCCTCCAGGCAGTCTCCTATTTTGTACCGGGCTTCAAACCGTTTGTCGGCTAGCGGGTGCCTTAGCGAAACAATCGTGAACGCCTCTTTTGCTTCGTCGAATCTTTTCAACAAGTAGTCAACTTCTCCAATCTTGATGAGAGCATCGTATCTTCTCTTGCTCCCCGTCTCCTCCTTGTAAACCCGGGTGAACCATTGGAGCGCTTTCTCATTCTCCTTCGTGGCAAGGGAGTTTTCGCCCAGCGTAAAGAGAAGGTCGTCTCTGTGATTTATGCGCGGATAATCGCTCAACGTGCTTAGAAGGACAACCTCTGCCTGGTCATGCACTTTCTTCTTGAACAAGCATTTCCCTTTCATCAGGTGACAGTCAGGGACAAGGTTACTCTTCGGATAGGCCAAAGGGATCTCCTCAAATTTCTCCTGCGCCTTATCGTACTCTCCCCTTGCAAAATAGCAGAGCCCCATGAGATACGCTGCATCATCCACCCACCTTGACTTCGGGTACTGAGTGATCACCTTTGTACATTTCTCCAGGCTTTTGTTGTAAAGATTGGCCTCACCGGGGCTCGCCCGCTCCAATCCCGATTTCCGCTGGGACTCGGCTGCCTGGTTGTAGTACTTCCTTGCGTGATAGAAGGTATTGAAGTAAGCACAACCCGAGGCGAAGAGAAGGAGCAAGAGATAGAGGGGAGCTCGCCTGATCATGCCGGTTGATTTCCGCGTGGTGCCATCCGCTCTTTGGAAGACTCATACAGCGCCCTTCCGGAGACCAGCACGAGGACCGCATGTCCCGCGAGTTTCATTCCGCAGAAGGGAGAGTTCCTTGACTTGGACAGAAAGTCATCCGGGCTCACTGTCCATTCCAGATGAGGATCAAAGACAGTTATGTCCGCCTGAGCTCCAGGCCTGAGAGTTCCAGAAGAAAGCCCGAGAATCTTCGAAGGCGAGAGCGAGAGTTTCTCGACCATCTGCTCCAGAGTGAGGTGACCTGCCTCGACAAGGAATGTAATGAGAACGCCAAGCGCGGTCTCCAGACCTGTTACGCCGAATGGAGCGTCGTCAAATGCAACATCCTTCTCGATCTCTGTGTGCGGAGCATGATCGGTGGCTATGCAGTCTATGGTTCCGTCGCGGAGTCCTTCGATCAACGCCATTCTGTCATCTTCTTTCCTGAGCGGAGGATTCATCTTGAAGTTTGTATCATAGCTCCGCAGAAGTTCGTCCGTAAGAGCAATATGGTGAGGCGTCGCTTCTGCCGTCACCTTGGTCCCCATTTTCTTGGCCCTTCTGATGAGGTCAACGGATTCCTTTGTGCTCATATGAGCGATGTGCAATCTCCCGCCTGTGAACCCTGAAAGAAGAATGTCCCTGGCCACGATGATCTCTTCTGCAACGGACGGAATTCCTTTCAGGCCGAGAGCCGTCGAAACTGCCCCCTCGTTCATGGCGCCGCCTTTTGTAAGACTTGTCTCTTCACAGTGCGAGACGACAGGGCATTCCAGCATTGATGCATACTCCAATGCCCGTCTCATTGTTCCGGCATTGGAGACAGGATTACCGTCATCAGTGAAAGCAACCGCGCCCGCTTCCCTGAGATGAGCCATCTCG
This sequence comes from Candidatus Eisenbacteria bacterium, assembly GCA_030017955.1. Lineage (NCBI taxonomy): Bacteria > Candidatus Eiseniibacteriota > Candidatus Eiseniibacteriota bacterium. The sequence goes on along the minus strand of JASEGR010000101.1, from coordinate 3,888 downwards.
GAAATACTCTCGCCTTTAAGGCCCTTTGTAATTGCAGCCATGGGAAACACTCTCGCTGCGCCGGCTCCTTCTCCCTTCTCGATGACAAGACGCACCATTCCTTCGCTGTCTATGGGCGGATCGGTATTAGGCATCGCAACGATAGACGTGAATCCTCCCTTCAAAGCCGCTTTTGCACCCGACTCAATCGTCTCCTCATCCTCCCGTCCCGGCTCCCTGAGGTGCGCGTGCATGTCAACAAAACCGGGACTCACAACAAGGCCGCCGGCATCATAAACTTTGGCGGATCTGGAGTGGTTGATCTTTTTCCCGACTTTCCAAATCGTGCCCCCGGAAACAAGAACGTCACCAACCATATCCACTCCGGAGGCGGGGTCAATTATCCTCCCGCCTCTGATAAGAATTTCATCCTGAGCCATGTTCATTCGCCCTTCAATGATCCTTCTCCCCCTCCTCCAGTGGAAGGAATGGCGCACTCTTTCCCACGAGGAGGTACAGAACGGCCATTCTTACAGCAACGCCGTTTGTTACTTGCCCCAGTATAACGGAATGCGCGCCGTCGGCCACTTCGTTGTCTATCTCAACTCCCCTGTTTATGGGGCCGGGGTGCATCACAATGCAGTCGCTCTTCGCCCTCTTCAGTTTCTCGCCATCGATTCCAAACAACTTCGCATACTCTCTTACTGATGGAAAGAGGGGCTGCCCCTGCCTTTCAAGCTGAATCCTAAGCACGTTCACCACATCGACACCTTCCAGCGCTTCCTCGATTCGCGTGTGAACACGGACACCGAATTTCTCAACCTCGGCCGGAATCATCGTGGATGGGCCGCAAATTGAAACGTCCGCCCCGAGCTTTGTGAAACCCCAAATATCCGATCTTGCAACCCTGCTGTGAGCGATGTCACCGATGATTACCATCTTGAGCCCGGCGAGGTTTCCCTTTTTCTCCCTGACTGTGAGCAGATCAAGAAGCCCCTGCGTCGGATGCTCATGTGAACCATCGCCGGCATTTATGACCACTGAATCAAGGTTTCTTGCAAGAAAATGCGGGGCACCCGACTCAGAGTGGCGAATCACGATCGCGTCTATTTCCATCGCCTCGATATTCTTGGCTGTGTCCTTGAGAGTCTCCCCTTTTGAAACGCTTGACCCGGTCTGCGAAAAGCTGATTGTGTCAGCGCTCAGTCTTTTCTCAGCCATCTCGAATGAAATCCTTGTCCGCGTCGAAGGCTCAAAAAATAGGTTGACGACCGTCTTCCCGCGAAGCGCAGGAACTTTTCTAATGGGCCGCTCAAGGACTTCCTTGAATGAGCTCGCCGTATCAAGAATCGTGACGATTTCTTCCTTAGTAAGATCTTCGAGGCCGAGAAGGTCTTTTCTGTTCAGCAAAGTCGGGTGCCTCCTTAGGGTTCCACCGGTTCCTCAATGGTGACTCCGTCCACTCCATCTTCTTCCTTAAGTTCCACATGGACTATTTCTTTTCTCGAAGTCGGAACATTCTTCCCAACATAGTCTGCCCGGATGGGGAATTCCCTGTGTCCTCTGTCGATCAGCACGGCAAGCTGAATCTCGCGAGGCCTGCCGAAATCTATGAGCTCGTCCATGGCAGCCCTCACAGTTCTGCCGGTGAAGAGAACGTCATCTACGAGCACGACAACTTTATCCTGAATGTTGAACGGGATATCAGTTCGCTTGACGATCGGCTGAGGTGATATGAGCTCCAGATCGTCCCGGTAGAGAGTGATATCAAGTGTTCCCATCGGGAGTTCTTTGTTCTCGAAAGCAGCAATCATCTTTCTGATTCTTTCTGCAAGGGGAACTCCGCGAGTTCGTATGCCAATAAGGGCGAGATGCCCGGTTCCGCCGTTCTTCTCGACGATCTCGTGGGCAATTCTTGTAAGCACCCTTCGCACGCCTTCTTCATCAAGAATCTTGGCTTTTTCCCTGAGCGGCTTCATTCATCCTCCGTCCAAAAAAAATGCCTCCACCGGTGAAACTTCCGGGAAGGCCAACTTTTCTTTTCATCAAGTCTCCTTACTAGTCTCGCTGTACTAGTTTAAAGGCAAACATTTAACAACCGCAGTCTACAACACGTATCGGCAACGTCAAGCAATTTTTCATGTCTTATGTCGAGAGCCCGACTTGAGACAACGGTTGAGCAGTATACAATGAGGACCGCACTACTTGGGATCAAGTCTCACAATACGGTTGTTTCCACTGTCAGCGACATAGACGCGCCCGCTCCCGTCCAGGGCAATGCCCCGGGGCGAATTGAATTGTCTGACTCCACTGCCGTGCGCACCGGTACTCGCTACGAATGTGCCATCCCATTTGAACTTCTGGATCCGGGAGCCGTAGGACGGTGACTCCCCTTGTGTCACAAATATGTGTCCGCCCGGACCGACCGCAATACCGCGGGGACCGTTGAACTCACCGTCTCCATTGCCATATGAACCCCAACCCGAACTGTACTGGCCAAAACTCGAATTGAACTTCTTGACACGATTATTCCCGCTATCCACCACGCACACAAGGCCGGTCCAGTCAATCGCAATCCCTTTCGGAGAATTGAACTGCCCATCGCCCGTGCCGGAAGAGCCCCAGGCCCACATGGAAGTGCCTGTCGAACCATATTTTTGAACACGATCATTCCCGCTGTCTGTCACGTAGACAAAACCGCTCCCGTCCACTGCCACAGAAGTGGGAGCAATGAGGGGGCCGTATTTGCCACCGGTGTCCGAACCCCAGCTGACCACAAACACTCCGGTGTCAGTGAGCTTCTGGACACGGTTATTCCCGCTGTCCACTACGTAGATATGCCCTTGCCCGTCAATCGCTATGCCCATCGGCCCCAAGAATTGAAGAGTATCGATTCCAGTGGAGCCCCATTTCGCGACAAAGACCCCGTCGGACGTAAACTTCTGGATTCGATTGTTCTGCGTATCCGCCACATACACGTTCCCGCTTCCGTCGACAGCGATGCCCCACGGGCTAGCGAACTGACCGTCGCCTGAGCCGCGGGATCCCCAGCTTAAGTTCCAACTGTATCCGGTTCTGACTGCAAACGATAGTGTCTGACTCCAATCACCCCACAGGTTTGCAGCGTTTTTGGCACGGACGCGCCACCAGTAGGTTCTATCGTCCAGGCCGCTCGCGTGCGTGTAGGCCGGACCGGCGGGATAAGAGTCAATCCCAGGCGAGACAAAGTTGCTCGAAGTGTCCACCTGGATCTCATAACCGGCGGCAGTCGGCACACTGCTCCAGGCAAAGGCCGGTGTATCGTCAGCAAGAGTGCTTCCGCTCGCCGGTGAAGAACCGGCTGGAGCTGCGGGCCCACGTGTGAAAACGGTAAATGTCCAGGTCTCGGACCAACTGCTCCACACGCCTGCAGAGTCTCTCGCACGAACTCGCCAGTAGTAGGTGTCCTCACCGAGACTCAGAGTGTCGGTGTGGGTGGAACCCACGAGGAATGTATCAATCACGGGAGAATTGAAACTGATAGCGTCATCTACCTGAATCTCATAGCCGGAAGCGGTGGAAACATCATTCCAATCAAAGGTAGGGGTAGTGTCGCTTGTCGCAGTGCCGTTGGCCGGTGAAACCAGCGTAGGAGTTCCCAGCGTGACCTTCGATTTGACCGGATTCTTATCGCATACAGAACCGGAGATGCAAAGAACGACGGTGAGTCCCAGCAGGATTTTCGTGGTTAGTGAATGGGAGAAAACCTGGCCAAACATCAGTGCCCTTTCCGAGCTGACGACCTAAGCCGGGGTTCCTACAGGCAGGGTCAACGCATTTCAGTCTATCTGATTGGAAGAACAATTGCAAGCCCACGAATTGACTCATAATAAAAGTATCGGGGTATCCCCTTGACTCCACTAGTCACTA
>JASEGR010000100.1 GCA_030017955.1 Candidatus Eisenbacteria bacterium | reverse complement strand
TAACTTGTGGCACTCGATACCATGTTCATGTAAGTTTATGCATAAAGCAGGCTAGATATGGAGAGATATAACCAAAAGGTGTGTAAATAAGTAAGAAGGCGGTGTACTCTTTCAAGCTTGAATTCCACGAACCGCCGGTACTAGCCGGCAGAAAGGAGTACACCACCGTGGGTAATGGAAGCAGGAAACCTGGGCGTGAGTCAAGAGTTTGTTACGAGAATTTGGAGGAAAATAGTGACAGTCACCTATTTTTGCCATCCTTGGCCGACGGTTTTGCCAGATTTTTGTCTTGACTGTGCGGCGCAGATGGCAAATCATAAGTATTGAAAGAAATAACCCCATCGCTTGCAATCATCTCTCCCTGGTCTCTTCCCACGATTCTCTTCCTCAAATTACAGTGCGGGTTCCAGGCCCTTGGCCCTTCGGTCATTTCTTGCACGTCGAGGATGAAAGCAGTGAGTTTGTCGAAAGTTCTCACAGGCGCACTTTCCGGATGTGACGGCTTCCTCATCGAAGTTGAAGCCTGTCTCACAAGAGGACTTCCGGCCTTCTCGACTGTCGGGCTTCCTGACGTCGCAGTGAAAGAAAGCAGGGAGAGAGTGATGGCCGCGATTCTCAACTCGGGATTTAGTTTTCCTTCGAAGAGGCTCACCGTAAATCTTGCTCCGGCCGGCGTCAGGAAGGAAGGTGCATCGTTTGATCTGCCCATAAGCATTGGAATCCTTGCTGTGAGCGGTCAGCTCGCGGCTGACAAATTGAGCGAATACATTATCCTGGGTGAGCTTGCGCTTGATGGGAGACTGAGGCCTGTGCGCGGAGTCCTGCCTGTCGCAATTGCAGGAAAAGAGAATGGAGTGAACGGGATCATCGTGCCTCACAGGAACGCAGAGGAAGCATCGATTGTGGACGGCGTCGAGACCGTTCCTGTTCGGAACCTGAAGGAAGTCGTCGAGTTTTTGTCCGGCCGGATTTCACGCAATGAGCTTCTGACGAAAGTCAGGCCGAGAGCGGCTGAGCCGGAAACTGAGAACGAAGACATGAGCGACATAAGAGGGCAGGAGTATGCAAAAAGGGCCCTGGAGGTGGCCGCGGCAGGCGGGCACAATGTTCTCATGATAGGCCCGCCTGGTGCCGGAAAGACCATGCTTGCGCGAAGGCTCTCGTCCGTTCTCCCACCTCTCACAAAAGAGGAGAATCTTGAGGTGACGAAGATCTACAGCGTTGCGGCGAAGCTCGGAAAGCTTGGAAGCACCGGACTCAGGAGACCTTTTCGATCCCCGCACCATACGACAAGTGATGCAGGAATGATCGGCGGCGGGAGACTTGCAGGGCCCGGGGAGATAAGCCTCGCGCACAGGGGGGTTCTCTTTCTGGACGAGCTCCCGGAATTCAAGAGAAATGTCCTTGAGTCCCTGAGGCAGCCCCTCGAAGAGGGCAGGGTGCTAGTGACCAGGGCGGCGTACGCTGTGACCTTCCCCTGTTCGACAATGCTTGTCGCGGCCATGAACCCCTGTCCCTGCGGCTACCTTGGCGATGAGACCAGGGAGTGCAGATGCACGCCGCTTCAAATAACAAACTACCTCGGGAGACTATCCGGCCCCCTCATTGACAGGATTGACATTCATATTCATGTGAGACCGCCGAGATTTGGGGAGCTTCTGGGTAGAGCTTCAGGGGAAACGTCTGAACTCATAAGGGAAAGGGTCGGGACTGCAAGGGGAAGGCAGGAAGCAAGGTTTGGGAACGACGGGAGAGCAGTCACAAACTCTGCCATGAACGAAAATGATATCTCGAAGTTTGTGCCGTTGGGGAGCGATTCCCAGGAACTTCTCAGGGCGGCATTCTCACGGCTCGGTCTGAGCGCGAGAGCCTATCACAGAATCCTGAAGGTTGCCCGGACGATCGCCGATCTCGCCGGCAGTGACAAAGTCATGGTCCAGCATGTCAGCGAGGCCATACAGTACAGATCACTGGATTTTCTACACACGAGTGCGCTCTGAAGTCATTTTCTGTTCGGGGAGACATCGCTTGATTCCTGTGCTCAGGAAAGTCACTTCATCCCAGACCACCGCAGTGGTTGCCCGCCGAGTGCGGAGAATTCACAATTGGAATTGTGTCATGTGTCCCCGAATTCGCTGTTGACTTAAACGGAACACTTGAGCTACCGTTCTTGAGATAGGCACTCCTAGAATCGCATACAGAAAAGGAGCCTCTGCCATGAAGAAGATCTCATTATTTGGATTTCCGGCTGCGGTAACGGCGCTCCTGCTTCTCCTCCCGGGTCTTTGCCTTGGTGCCAAGAAGGAGAAACCGCTGAGTCCGGATGAATTGATCTCGAAGTACGAGAAACTCGTGATATCGGACAGTCTGAATGCACGCAATCATTTTGAGCTCGCGAATGCGTACTACGACCGGGACAAACCTGGAGATGCAGAACGCGAATACAGGACGGCGATCAGACTTGACCCCAAACTCTCTGAAGCTTACACGAATCTGGGGGCGCTTCTCAATGAAGTGGGCAGGGCTTCTGACGCAATTGAGATTCTGCAAAAAGTGTTGATAAGGAATCCGAAAGATCCGCTTGCAAGGAGCAATCTGGGAAACACCTACTACTCTGAGAAAAGGTATTCCCTGGCAGTGAGTGAATTCATGCGGGCGATAGGTGATGACCCCAAGTGCTTTCAGGCGTACTACAATCTCGGCGTTGCCTTCGCGGACGCGGGGATGTACCGGGAGGCGAGAAGGATGTGGGAAAAGGTCGTTTTGATTGCTCCTGATTCTCCTGTGGCAGTCACTGCGAAAGACAATGTGAAGACTGTCAAAGAGCTCGTTGGAGAGCGCTAGGCAAGTTACCCGTGCCCTCCTCTAAGGAGATAGAACAGGAACTGACGCGAATCCCGGGTATCGGTTCCTCCGCCCTTGCGAGGTTTTCAAAAGCCGGCATCACGAGTATTAGGGAAGTTCTGCAGCTGGACGCTCTTTCACTCTCCAGAAAAACCGGCATCTCAATCTTCAAATTGGTCCATATCCAGGCGACGCTTGACCTGAGCGAATCCTTCAGGCTTAACCCCAATGTCTCGGATGCATTGGTCAAGCAAGGTATCTTATCCCCTCAGGATCTTTTCTCGAGAAGCTTGAAGGACATCGAGGACTTTCTGAGCCTCGGACCTTCACGGCCGGCACGCAGGAAGGATGCCGTCACACTGAAGAAAAGAATCCAGGAAATCAAGAGAAGGAAGCTCCTCGTAATCGTCTCGTCACGAAACGCCCTTCTGGATCTCTTCGGCGAAAAAGGGTTCTCGAAGATTGACAAATCTCTGAAAAGGCTTGTTTCTACGCTCTCATCCAGGAAGATCGACGTTATCTGTCTCTATTTGGACACGGACTCCGTGAGCCAGTTCGGCCTGAAGCCATCGAAGAAGATCAATCCCGGAGGAACAAAGAAGGCCCTTGATTCAATAGATTTCAAGCTTGCATCAAAGGAACCGGGAAAACGGTATTTTCTCCTGCTTGGAGGGCACAATGTTATCCCGTTTTATTCCTTGAAGAACCCGGCGGTTGACAGCGACGAAGAGGTGCTCTCGGACAATCCTTATGCTTCCTCCCACCCAGGGAACGAGCCTGATGAATGGCTTGTTCCAGAAAGGTCTCTCGGGAGGCTTCCCTGCGGAAATGAAGGAGACGTTTCGCTTCTTCTTTCGGAACTTGAGGTCATGGAGATCTCCAGCCCGATACGGTCCAAAAAGGAGGCCCTGGGCTACTCTGCGAAGGTGTGGGAAGACGCTTCGGAAGAGGTATTCTCAATGGCCAAGCGGAGTGGTGACATTTTCCTTTCTCCGCCGCTTAACACGAGGACCTTCATGAGCAATTGGCTGAAGGGCAGTGGCCTCAACTATTTCAATCTTCACGGCTCAAAGGAGGATAAGTTCTGGTTTGGCCAGGATGGAAGCGAGTTTCCGAGAGCGCTGAGTCCCGAAATAATAGCGGCCGGGAATGTGAGGAACTCGCTCGTCGTGACCGAGGCCTGTTATGGCGGATACGAAGCCGGCAAGGAGTCCTCAAACTCGATCTGCCTTCAATTCATGCATGGGAAAGCGGCCGGACTTCTGGGTTCAACGACGGTCTCCTACGGCTCAGAAGGACCTCCTCTTGGTGAAGCTGATCTTCTTTCTTCAAAGTTTCTGGAACAGGTGAAAGCGGGAGCCCTCTTCGGGGATGCTCTCGCAAGGGCGAAGGCCGAGATGGCGTCAGAGCTCCTGTTGAGCCAGGGGTACCTTGATGAAGATGACAAGAAGACGCTGCTCCAGTTCGTTCTCTACGGAAACCCGCTTGGCTCTATGATATTCTAGTGTGCCGTCCTAGAAATAACTTTACGAAATGCAGGACGTTTCGTAAGGCACACTGCCAGGGGGTATGAGGGGGTCGTGGCCGACCCCCTAAGGGGTTACAGTTGCGAAAGTTGCCCGTGGCAAGTTTCGAAATGTCATAGGGGCGATAGCCCCTGTGAAAGTGCTGGGGCACCGCATAATAAGTTCGCGAACTTATGTGACACAGCACTAGCGAGGGTGAATATGGTCTCAAAAGAGATTGTGAAGAAGGTGACCAGTCAGATTGCCAAGAAGTATCCCGAGCTTTCAGGGGTGGAGCCGGTTGTTGAAGAAAGAATAGCGGCTCCGGCTGAAGCCGTCATCTCAGCGCTCTCTAGAGTCGACAGGAAACTCGTGGCCACTCTGCAAAAATCAAGGACAGTGACAAAGCAGAAACAGGTGAAGATGTACGTCGCAAGGTTTGAGAAAGTCGTTGTGACACAGAGAGGCGACCGGATAAGGAAGATTGTGAAAGTAAGCTTTGACAGAAACGGAGAGATTCTCAAGACTGTAGTTTCCAAGTGACCCCGGCTGTGATGAGGGAGCTATCCGGTCCGCGTCATCCGCGTCATCCCCGCTTTTGTTTTCTCCGTGCTTGATTTTTGGGAAGAGGATTTGTTAGATTAGTCTGAACATGAACAGAAAGGAGCCTGAATGAGACTCGCACTTAGAATATCCATCCTATTGTTTGCCGTTGTCGTCCTCTTCCTGCCGGGATGTGCTGCCCAGAAAGGGCCGAAACCTGTCGCCCTGCCGGTTGCTACCGAGGAAGAAGAGGCGCTGAAGTTTGCCCTGGCCGGCAAAGACTCGCTCCTTGCAGGGAGGTACGAAGGTGCAATAGCGCTCTTCAGACAATCACTTGAGAAGGTCCCAAATTATGTTGATGCACAGAAGGGACTGGCCATAGCGCTCAAAGAGGCCGGTAAGAATGAGGAGGCCATCGCCGAGCATCTTAACGTGCTGAGGACATTCCCGGATGATGCCCAGTTCCGGGCAGGACTTGCCTATCTCTACCTGGTCAGCGACAGTCTGGATAGAGCAGTGGAGGAGTACCTTAAGGTTGTAAGGAAGACTCCGGACGATGACAAGATCTATAAGAATCTCGGCTACATCTACTCCAAGAAAGGCTCATTTGCAGACGCGGTCATGGCTTATGAAAGATCTCTTGAGATCAGGCCGCGTGACCTGGAGACTCTCAAGAGTCTCGCCACACTCTACATGGAAAACGACCTTCTTGCCGAAGCCGCCGATGTCTTTGAGAAAATCTTCGCTGCGGATTCGTCCGACGTATCTGCTGCGAGAAACCTTACATCGGTCTCGATGAAGCTGGAGAACTATCCAAGGGCAATAGCGGTTTGCAGGAGAGTCCTTGTGCTGGATCCGAAATCAGATGGCGACAGATTCATTCTTGCAAATGCCTACCAGAGAGCCAAACAGACTGACAAAGCCGCGGCTGAGTTCGAGACAATAATCGCGGGGAACCCCGATTACAGAGGGGCATATTGCAGCCTGGCGCAGATATATAATGAGAAAAACCTGCCGGCAAAGACAATAGCTCTTGCCTCGAAAGGAATTGAGAAGGATCCCAACTCCGCGTGCCTGGTCTGCGCCTGGGGGAAAGCGCTTGAGCTGCAGAGCAAGTTCGAAGAGGCGATACAAATGTTCTCAAAAGCATCAGGAGATGCCCAGTGGGGTCAGTACGCCGAGACCATGATAAAGAGACAGCAGTCTCTCATCGACCGGCGGGAGTTCGAGAAAAAGAAGAAAGAAAGGAAACGCTAGAGTAGAAGAAAGACAGAGTAGCCCCCGGCGAAGATACAAGAGTAGCGGGAAGTCGTGGTGAGGAGTTCTCGGGGGCGGTACGGGCCGCCCGGACCGGAATATGGAGTAACGGAAGATTGTTTGAACCTGAGGGCAGGGGAATTGTACGATGGCCCAGATGCGGCCTTTTTGTATCGTGTAATTCTGACTGAAACAGTCAGGATTAAGTAAGGATGCCAATATGAAACTCTCGACTGCCGGAAAGTACGCGATAAGAGCAATGTTTGAGCTTGCACTGAGACACGGAAGCGGTCCTGTTCCAGCGAAAGACTTGACAAGAAGTCAGATGATACCTTTTGAATATCTTGAGCACCTGCTTGCCAGGCTGAGAAAAGCCGGGCTCGTGGAGAGCATCCGCGGAGTCAAGGGAGGCTACAATCTCTCAACTTCGCCGCGAAAGACAAGAATCGGTGACATCTTGAGAGCTGTCGAGGGACCGCTTGAGCTCGGATCATGCGCCTGCGCATCTTCATCCCATGTGAAGTGCGGAAGGGCTGAGGACTGTGTTTCGAGGCTCATCATGGTGAAGCTCGGGAGCGAAATATCAAGAGTGCTCGATGAAATCACGCTTGAAGACCTGAAGAAGGAAGTGCGGGGGACAAGAACCCGTTTGAAGGACGGATACCTGGTGTCGTGCTCTCTGTAGGCGGGAAAAACAGTGGTGCAGTCCCGTTTTCTGGAAGAGTGCCGGATAGAAATAGGGGGAGGAAAGTAACGTGAGGCGCATTTACTTTGACCACAATGCTACAACGCCTGTTCATCCAGACGTTCTGGAAGCCATGCTTCCATTTTACAAGGAGAAGTTTGGGAACCCGTCGAGCATTCACGGATTCGGGCAGGAGGCAAGAAGCGCGGTCGAGGCCGCGAGAGGGAATGTTGCGGCTATTCTCGGATGCGACAAGGGCGAGATTATCTTCACGAGCGGAGGGACTGAGGCCGACAACCTTGCCCTGGTTGGGGCAGCCAGGGCTCTCAGGAAAAAGGGCGAGCACATTGCGATAAGTTCGATCGAGCATCACGCAATCCTGAATACCGCAACTGCCCTTCAGAAAGAGGGATTTCGGATTGCGGCAATTCCCGTTGACAAGTCCGGAATTGTAGACCCCGAAGACGTCAAGAAGGCACTTGAAAAGGACACAATTTTTGTGAGCATCATCCACGGAAACAATGAAGTAGGGACCATCCAGCCCATAGAGCAAATAGGCAAGATACTGAACGAACGACAAGTTCTCTTTCACACAGACGCGGTTCAAACGGTCGGCAAGATGAGGACAAATGTTCGTGAACTCGGGGTTCAGCTTCTTTCACTCTCAGGACACAAGATAAACGGGCCGAAAGGGATCGGCGCGCTGTTTATGAAGAACGGTGTCAGGATCGAAGCTACTATGAGAGGCGGGCATCACGAGAAGGGGAGAAGGGCAGGGACTGAGAACGTCCCAGGGATTGTCGGACTTGGAAAAGCCTGCGAAATTGCCATGGGGGAAGGCGAAGCCGAGCAGAAGACTGTGAGAGAGCTGAGAGACCGGCTTGAGAAGGGAATCTTGGAGAGAATTGACGGCGTGACTCTGAACGGTCACCCCGCGAAGAGACTTGCCGGGACGACAAACCTCTCATTCGGGACGGTCGAAGGTGAATCCATGATCTTGAGTCTCGATATGGAAGGGATCGGCGTCTCGTCCGGGTCTGCGTGCACATCCGGTTCTCTTGAACCTTCGCACGTTCTCGTCGCCATGGGTGTTCCGCCCGAGAGGGCTCAGAGCTCTCTTCGCTTCAGTCTTGGAAGAGGAAACACAAAGGAGGAAGTCGATTTTCTCCTGGAGGTTTTTCCAAAGATTGTTGAAAGGTTGAAAGCGATGTCTCCGCTTGCGAACAGAGCCAAGGTTAAATGAGGAGGAAGGCCTTCTAGTGTGCCGTCCCAGAGATAACTTTACGAAATGCAGGGCCTTTCATAAGGCACACTGCCAGGGGGTATGAGGGGGTCGTGGCCGAC